>JAUXHQ010000155.1 GCA_030621455.1 Deltaproteobacteria bacterium | reverse complement strand
GAAAATTCAGCTACTTAATCACGCAACTAATCGACCGCCTGACGAAGTCTGCAATAGGAGTTCCCATGAAAATCGCTTCAGCAGTTACTATGTTTTCGTTCAACCACCCCAAAGTTGTGACATGGATGATGATTTCTTCGACCCTTACCTTTTCTTTGCTTGCTGTCCTGCCCACCATCTGGCCACAGACCTTTAGTTTTTTACAATCGGCTAAGGTGGATGTTGATCCGGAAAACATGCTCTCCTACGATGAGCCTGTGCGGGTATTTCATCGAACGATGAAGGCAGAACTGAATCTGCATGACATAATTGTTCTCGGCATAGTGAATAATAGCCATCATGAGGGAGTCTTCAACGTGGACTCACTCCAAAAGATATATGCATTGACTGAGTATGCGAGGGGGTTGCGCTGGGAAAGCGAGGAGCATCCCGGCAGATACAAAGGTGTTATAGAGATAGACATCATAGCTCCCTCGACTGTCGACAATGTGGAGCCAGGTAGCCTCGGTGAGATCAAGTTCGAGTGGTTGATGCCAAAGCCGCCAACGAATGAGAGAGAGGCGTTGGCTATACGGAGAAAAGCGGCGCGTCTGCCGTTTTTGCAGGGAATGCTCTTATCCGAGGACGGAAAGGCGATCTGCCTCTATATCCCCATTACCTCGAAGGACGTTAGCTATCAGATCGCAAAGAAACTTCAGGAAAAGATCGCGAGCTTTGGGGGCGACGAAGAATACCACATAACAGGTCTGCCAGTGGCAGAAGACACCTTTGGGGAGCAGATGTTCAAGCAGATGGCTACTTCAGGTCCCCTAACCATGTTGATCGTCTTTCTCCTCATGCTCTATTTCTTCCGGAAATTCAGCCTGATTGTCCCCTCCATGGTTGTGGCGATCGTCTCGATGCTTTCCTCAGTGGGGCTTCTCGTAATAACCGGTAATACCATCCACCTTCTCAGCTCTATGATTCCCGTCTTCGTTATGCCCATAGCTGTCCTTAATTCAATCCATATCTTATCCGCATTCTACGACCATTACCAGGAGTTTAAGGATCGGCGCAAGGCGATGCTTGCCGTGATGGAGACACTCTTTACCCCTATGCTTTTCACCTCACTCACTACCATGGCGGGGTTTGCATCGCTTGCCATTACGCCCATTCCGCCGGTAAAAGTTTTTGGCATTTTCGTCGCTATCGGTGTAATGATAGCATGGGGATGGACAATAATTTTTATCCCAGCCTATGTCATGTTTATCCGGCCGGAATCGTTGGAGGACTTTGGTCTCAAGGAGAATTCAGAAGGCCGGCCACGGTCTTCTCTTATGAATCGCATTCTCGCTTCGATTGCACGAGTAACATTCCACCATCCGAAAAGCATTCTTGCATTGATTATGGTTTTTGTAGGTGTGGGGGTCTACGGAATCATGCATATCAATGTCAACGACAACCCAATCCGGTGGTTTTATCGAGGGCATCCGATCCGTATCGCCGACCGGGAGCTGAATAAGCACTTCGGCGGGACTTACATGGTATACTTGGCTATGCAACCGGAAGAAAAGCCAAGATCGCCGACTGAGGCGCTGCAGTCAATGAAAGCTCAGATTCCGCTGATCGTTGAGAGCCTGTTTAAGGAGGATGTATCGCATGCAGAGTCCGTCTTCTCGTCTCTTGAAAAGGAGGCTGAGAGACTGAGCCATCCGGCCTCCTCAAAAAACGCCTTTCTTAATGATCTTGAGAGGTTTGCTTCCCAAAAGGCCGATGAGGCTTCGGAGGAAGAGTATGAAGCCTGGGATAGAGCAACGCTGTTCGTCAGCACAGAGCGTCAGCGCGACGAGGTTTTCAAGGATCCTTCAATTCTTAATTATGTTGCTGACCTGCAGGCCTATTTGAAGACCATCAAAAGCGATGACGGGCGGTCTCTGGTGGGGAAATCGAATTCCCTGACCGACATAGTCAAGACTGTATATCGTGATCTCATGGGCGGTAATCAGAAGTATTTCGTAACGCCCACGACACGTAACGCGGTGGCTCAAACGATTCTCCAATATGAAAGCAGCCACCGTCCCAATGACCTGTGGCATTTTGTCGTTCCCGAGACGAAAGATTCCGCGGGATTCCGTAAGCTCAGCTTGTGGGTTCAGCTAAAAAGCGGAGACAACCGCGATGTGGCGCGGGTGGAAGAAGCGGTTAATGAATATTTAATATCCCATCAAGCACCTGTCGAGCTGAGATCCGAATGGTTTGGCCTTTCCTACATCAATCTTGTATGGCAAAAGAAGATGGTAGGCGGTATGCTCAAGGCCTTCCTCGGTAGCTTTTTAGTGGTATTTTTCATGATGATCCTCCTCTTCCGTTCCGGCCTTTGGGGGGCGATGTGTATGATCCCACTGACCATAAGTATCGGCTTAATTTATGGAGTAATCGGCTTGATCGGAATGGATTATAATATACCCGTTGCAGTACTCTCCTCTCTCAGCTTGGGGCTGGCCGTAGATTACGCGATCCACTTCATAGCCCGTAGCCGGGTGATGCATGAAGATCATGGTTCCTGGGAGAAAACCATCGGACATGTATTCGGCGAGCCGGCTCGGGCGCTCACGCGTAACGCCCTTGTGGTGGGGATTGCGTTTCTATCTCTGATTCCGACAGAGCTGATCTCGTACCGGATAGTGGGGGGCTTCATAGCCGCCATTTTAGTAACTTCTTGGCTGGCTTCCATTCTGATCCTCGCGGCACTTATAACCGTCCTTGAACCTTTACTCTTCCCCGTGGCCGATGAAAAGAGACTTGTATGTAAGCGCGGCACGTGTATTGCCGCCTCGGCTACGGCTGTTGCTCTTATCGGGCTCAATATATACCAGTTTACAAATGTAGGTTTAACAGCTTTGATATGGACGAGTGCTGCAGTGATGGTGGTTTTGTGCGTTGTGTTTTCCGCCATATCGCGCCGCGAAGCTTGCAGATAAATGAATTTACTAAAGATTATGCAGAAGGAGGTAACGATGAATCCAAGAAAATGGAAGCTTGCCTGGGTTTCTTTTCTACTACCGCTTATAATTCTTGGTATAACTTGGGAAGTGAGAGGAAAGGCTGAAGCAAGGGGAGAGAAAATGTCAGTCGAGGATCTGACGGTGGAGCAAATCGTGCAGAAGGCCAATCGGGTGGCCTATTATCAGGGAAGTGACATGCGGGCGCAGGTACACATGTTAATCAAGGATGGGAAAGGGCGTACTCGGGAGCGTGTTCTCACAATCCTCCGCCGAGATGACGAAGCCAAGGACGAAAAGGATGATGAAATCTGCGCTGATCAGCGTTTCTATGTGTATTTCAAACGTCCGGCGGACGTTAATAAGACTGCCTATCTTGTGTGGAAGCACTTGGGTCGGGATGACAACCGATGGCTTTATCTACCGGCACTCGATTTGAAGAAACGGATTGTAGCGGGAGATAAGCGGACCAGTTTTGTCGGCTCCCACTTCCTCTACGAGGATGTCTCAGGCCGTAACATTAACGCCGATGTCCATGAACTGGTCGAGACGACTAAAAACTACTATGTGTTGAAGAACACTCCAAAGGACACAGAGGCTGTGGAATTCGCGTATTTCAATGTGTGGATTCATAAGGAGACCTTCATTATTATTCGATCGGAGTATTATGACTCAAAGGGGGAGAAATATCGTGTATATGATGCACTGAAGGTGGAGAGAATCGAGGGCTATCCGACAGTAATAGTGGCGCGAATGAAAGACTTGCGAACCGGGGGTGAAACGGTCGAAACACACAAAAACGTCAGGTATAATGTCGGTCTCCCGGATACGCTCTTTACTGAGCGGTATTTACGAAATCCACCTAAGAAGTATCTTAGATAACGATATGATATTCTCTTTTCATAAGAACCTCCGTAGCCTGATTGGCATCGCTACCGTTTATGCGATGGTGTCTTGCGCAATAGCAGCTGAGCCGCCCCTGCCAAGTGGTCTGGGCGGAGAAAAGGCGGCCGGGGAAAAGGGTTCCTCTCTCCCTGCTTCCGGATATTTCCCTTTCGAACTTTCCGGTTTTTGGGAATCGCGGGTGGGTGTGCGCACACAGGAGGACCCACATGAGAAGGATATGTCCATCGCAGAGACACGCCTCCAGCTTGAAATGGAAAAGGGCTGGGAGAACGTGACCTTACGTTTGACATCGGACCTTCTTTATGATTCGGTTCTCGATGAACACGATGTGGATATCGAAGAAGGTGAAGGGCTTTTAGACCTGCGGGAAGCCAGCATGCTCATAAGAGCTGCAGAATTCCTCGATATCAAGATCGGCCGACAGACCCTGACCTGGGGGACGGGCGACCTTCTCTTCATCAACGATCTCTTCCCCAAGGACTGGAACTCCTTCTTCATCGGGCGGGATGACGAATATCTGAAAGCGCCGTCCGATGCCGTGAAGCTTTCGTTCTTCACAGGCATAGGCAACTTCGATATGGTGTATACACCCCGATTTGACGCGGACCGTTTTATCGACGGCCAGCGGATCTCTTACTATAATAGCGCCCGAAACCAGATAACGGGCCGCAATGCGATTGTTCGCGTTGACCGCCCCGATGGATGGTTAAATGACGACGAACTAGCCCTCCGCCTTTATCGAAACTTGCGTGGCTATGAACTGGATGTCTATGCCTACCGCGGATTCTGGAAAAGCCCTGCGGGCAAGGATCTCGTAACTGAAAGGGCTATCTTCCCGGAACTTTCTGTGTTTGGGGCCAGCATCCGGGGGGCATTGAGAAAAGGTATCGCCCACCTTGAATTCGGATACTACGACTCCGAGGAAGACCGGGACGGGGAGGACCCTCTGATTCGAAACGCGGAATCTCGCCTTCTGGTCGGATATGAGCAGGAGATCGGAAGGGAGTTTACTGGGGGCGTGCAGTGGTATGTGGAGCATATGCATGACCATAAGGATTACAAGCACTCTCTGCCTTCTGAGATACCTCAGAAAGACAGGAACCGACAAGTAGTCACACTACGCTTAAACAAGTTGCTGATGAACCAGAATCTAAAATTGACGATTTTTATCTACTATTCACCTACAGATGAAGATGCCCACCTTCGACCCAAGGTGAACTACAAGCTAAGCGACCACTTGACTGGTGAGATCGGAGGAAATGTATTTTTGGGGGAGAAAGACCACACCTTCTTTGGCCAGTTCAAAAAGAACAACAATGTCTATGCGGGGCTTCGCATCGGTTTCTTTGCGGATTAGTTGCGCAGTATCTTTCGCTGGATCAAGCGAAATCTTATAATGCAATCAGCCAACATGTTGACGTGACTTTTCGTATCACTTGAAGAAGGGGTATTGAATGAGCAAGGGTATCTTTGTAACCGGCACGGATACGGATATAGGCAAAACCGTGGT
>JAUXHQ010000012.1 GCA_030621455.1 Deltaproteobacteria bacterium | reverse complement strand
CCCTTGATACTTCTTCTTGGCTATTTTTCAAACATCCTCTAAGAAATGACACACCGATTGTCTGATTCGATACCTCGCTCGGTCATAATTTGCGGAATTTTAGGTGAGCAATGGGCATCGAGCGCAAGGCGCGAAAGCGCGTAATAGCAGCGGGTCCTATTGCAAGCTTGAGCAACGCAGCGATCGGTGGTCAGGGCCGGCTAAAAAGCGCAAATTATGGCCGTGCGGGGTATATACCTCTCGGGAGAAAGAAAGGAGATATGATATTTAAATACTTATTCCATAAAATCTACATTCTCCAAGTGCATTCTCAAGAGCCCAATATATTCTTTCCTACTGAAAGTGAAAGCCAGGGGGCATATGATTATATCATAGGGATACTTATCCTTTTTTTTGTGGGTTTTTTGATAGCAGGCGCAGTAAACTATTTGCGAAGAAGAAATGATCGATATGCATCTGATGAAAAACCCCAGGACACGACCGGTAGCCAGAACAGACGCAGGTACTATAGGATGAATGATTCCATATCGGCCAGTTTCCGGTTGGGATACAGGGAGCAACATTGCAAGATAAATGATGTCAGTGAAGGGGGAGTGGCTTTTTCTTCCCACCTGGGACCGGATAAGTTGAAACCGGCGACCGTATTGAAAGGTTTGTCGTTTGTTCTACCCGGCGGCAAGGAAATTGTAGCCAATGCAGTGGTGAGGAGAATTTCGCCATTGAAAGATCCGGAATCGGAAGGCTCATCTCTTTGTGGGGCAGAATTCGTGTATATAAGCGATTCTTGCAGAGAGGAGATCGTCAGATACGTCCACTCGAAGCAGAGAGAGGCCATTAGACAAACGAAGAAAGATGAGCCCGAAGGGGACGAGTAGGCAGGTCTGTTATTCATGAAAAGAGGTTACTGTATCCACAAGCCCATATTTATTTTACTGCTGAGCATATTCATTCTGGATGGGTCTTTTGGAATACTTTTGGGTGTTAGGTTTTGCCGGTACAGCCATGGTTTTACAATGGAGGAAGAAAGGGAACTCGGCAAGAGGTTCAAACGTGAGCTGGACAGGCACCTGCAATTCATAGAGGATTATTCCGTTCACGAATATATCGAGAGTCTCGGTGAGAAGATTGTCTCTCAATTGGACTACAAGCCTTTTGATTTCGATTTTTCTGTATACCTTGCTTCTGATCCCAATGCCTTTGCAACCCCGGGTGGGTATATATACATAAGTTCCGGGTTAATCACCCTGTCGGAGAATGAAAGCGAATTTGCAGGGGTCTTGTGCCATGAAATGGCCCATGTAACGGCAAGACACATTTCAAAGCGGATGGAAAAGCAGGGTAAATTGAACATAGGCACCCTGGCAGCTATTCTGGCCGGTATATTTCTTGGAGGGAGTGGCAAAGCAGTTGAAGCGGTGGGGGCCTTTTCCATGGCCGCGGCGCAGTCCCTTTCTCTGAAGTACAGCAGGGAGGACGAAGAAGAGGCTGACCGATTGGGACTCAGCTATATGTTAAAAGCCGGGTATGATCGTTCAGGGATGATCACTTTTCTAGAAAAAATGAAAAAATATCAGTTATCTACCCTCCAACCTCCTCCTTACCTCCTAACTCACCCCGGACTCGAAATAAGGATCGAGTATCTTAGCACTATGCTCAAGAGATTCCCGGAAAGAGAAAAGCGCGGAAAAGGACTTGAGGGTTTTCGACGCATGCAAGCCAGAGTGATAGTTGACTCCTGGACCCCAAAAAATGCCATTAATCACTTTGCATCAGCGCTAGAGTCCAGTCCGCAACGATTGGATTTAATCTGGGGCATAGCTCTTGCAAATATGAAAATGAAGAACTATGGTGAAGCTATCAAAGGATTGAAGGCAGCCCTTATAATCCGTCCGGACGATAGCGAGATCTTGAAGGACCTGGGCACCTGCTATTTTTCTCAAGGAAAATATAAAGATGCAATCACGTCTCTTGAAAAATCAGTCGCTATTAATGAAAAGGACGCATCCGCCTTCTACTACCTCGGTCGCGCCCATCAGGAAAGTGGAGATTTCCAAAAGGCAATTGATGCCTATGTTAAGGTTAAGAGACTAGATAGAGCGTACGTTGACGTCTACTATAATCTGGGGGAAGCATACGGTAAAAAAGGACTTCTGGGAGAGGCCTATAGAAACTTCGGAGACTTCTCTAGATTGAACGGTAACTTTGATTCTGCGTTGCTTCGTTACAAGAAGGCGTTAAAATATTATGATGAGGGGACAAAGGAAAGAAAGGAGGTTTTGAAGGCGATAGATCAAATAAAGAAGATAAAAAAGGTGAGACAGCACGTTGATTGAAACTTAACCCTACGACAGTATAAGGACATAAGGAGGTAAATCATGGTCGCATTGGCTTTTATTATTTCTGTAATTGCATTGGTACTCGCTATAGTTGCCTTTAGACGAACAGGCGGTATGACGGATCTAAAGGAGGAGGTAGACTCTTTAGGCTCGGTTACAAACACTCTCAGGGACAGGACCGCCAATACCCTGGAAAAGATGGAGAAGGCAGTACGCAAGACTGATAAGGATGAAAAGACCGAGGACAAAGGGTCGGAGACTGATGGAGATGAACAGGAAAGATAGAGGTGGCATATGGAATATCCGCTAGAAGGGGTCCGGGTCCTCGAATGGGGTATCTTTCATGCGGGACCGGGAGCCACGGCTATCCTCGCTGACCTGGGGGCCGAAGTTATAAAGATAGAACAGCGTGGAAAGGGTGATCCTATCCGGCATCGCAGCCGCTTTGGGCGAAATTCGTTCGGTTTGCCCGGTAATGGGAATCTTTTTTTCGATGCCTCTAATCGGAATAAGAAATCGATCACCATTGATTTGGGCAAGGAAAAGGGACGGGAAATCGTCTACCGGATGATCCCTAAATTTGATGTTTTCGTAACAAACCTTCGGCAGAAAACTGTTGAGCAGATGGGGATTACTTATCCCGTGCTTTCCCGGTTAAATCACCGCCTGATTTATGCCTCCGTTTCAGGTTATGGTCCCAGGGGTCCTGACAAAGACTTAGGAGGGTTTGATTTTCAAGGTCAGGCAAGATCAGGAGCAATGTATTGCATGGGAGAGTCTGAAATGCCCCCCCTCATCTCCCAGTTCGGCATCATCGATCAGGCAACCGCCATTGTTTTCAGCCATGCGATTTTGGCAGCCCTTTTTATGCGGGAACGCACCGGTAAAGGCCAAGAGGTTCAGAGCTCTATCTTGGGCGCCGCTTTACACTTGACCCATTTCAATTTCTTAAATGCGCTCTGGCTACGTCAGGACGTGCCCCGCCACAATCGCACGGACACTGACCCTACGCGAAACTATTACTGTTGCAAAGACAACAAATGGCTTACCATAACCCTTCAACCTGGGACAGACTGGACCCGTTTCTGCCGTGCCATAGACCGTCCCGAATTGGAGAAGGATCCTAAATTTGATACTCTGAAGAAGCGATCGGAGGAAAATCCTGGGGAGCTTATCTCTATGCTTGATCAGATTTTCTTGGCTAAGACACGGGATAAGTGGCTGGACCTTTTTAGGGAATACGACCTGTTCGTTGGCCCGGTGCATCGACCGACAGAGCTTGAGGATGACCCGCAAGTAAGAGAGAACTATCTTGATGAAATCAATCATCCTTCTTTAGGCAAGGTCAAGGTCCCGGGTTTTCCTGCTCACTTTAGCGAGGCTCGAGCAGGAACGAGAAAGGCTGCCCCCGGGTTGGGAGAAGACACGGAAGAGGTTCTGAGGACGTTCGGTGGGTATAGCGAGCAAGAGATAGAGCAATTCATAGAGGAGGAGATAACCTGAATCGCATCGGTATACACAAAAAAAGAAATATGAACCGAGCCATTTATCAGGAGACTGGAAAATGATCGGAGCAATATTGAAGAAGCTGATCGGGAGTAAGAATGATAGGGAGCTAAAGAAACTGCATCCTTTGATGACCCGTATTAATGATCTGGAGCCGGGCATTAAAGACTTGACAGACCAGCAGTTGCGGGCTAAGACCTCGGAGTTTAAAGAGAGGATTGACAGAGGAGAGGCAGTCGATGATATCCTGGCAGAGTCCTTTGCGGTCGTGAGAGAAACCTCGAGACGTACCTTGGGCGAACGTCATTTCGATGCCCAGTTGATAGGGGGCATCGTTCTCCATCGGGGCACAATAGCCGAGATGAAGACAGGCGAGGGAAAGACCCTCGCTTCCACGCTTCCCGCTTACCTCAATGCTTTAACAGGAGAAGGGGTTCACATTGTTACTGTAAACGACTATCTGGCAAAGAGAGACAGTGACTGGATGGGGACGATATACCGTTTCTTGGACCTGTCAGTGGGGGTGATCGTTCATGATATGGATGATGAGGACAGAAGAGAAGCATACGGTTCGGACATTACTTACGGGACGAACAACGAGTTTGGTTTCGACTATCTCAGGGACAATATGAAATTCAGTCTCGACGACTATGTGCAGCGTAAGCTCAACTACGCAATTGTGGATGAGGTAGACAGCATTCTGATAGATGAAGCAAGGACTCCTCTTATCATATCCGGGCCTACTGAAGATTCTACTGACAAATATTTTCAGATCAACAGGATAATTCCACGGCTTCGGGGTGAAACGGATTTCACTATTGAGGAGAAGTCGAAAACGGTCGTTCTCACGGAAGATGGGGTCAGCAAGGTCGAAAAGTTACTCCGCGTCAATAATCTCTACGATCCAAGGAACATCGATTTGCTCCACCACGTAAGTCAGGCACTGAAAGCACATGCCCTCTTCAAAAAGGATATCGACTATGTGGTTAAGGGCAACCAGGTATTAATAGTTGATGAGTTTACCGGGAGGTTGATGCCGGGCAGAAGATACAGTGACGGACTTCATCAGGCTTTGGAGGCAAAGGAGGGCACCAAGATAGAAAACGAAAATCAGACACTGGCTTCCGTCACCTTTCAGAACTACTTCCGTATGTATGAAAAACTCGCAGGGATGACAGGCACGGCTGATACTGAGGCGGTGGAATTCAAGAAGATCTATGATCTGGATGTCATGGTTATACCGACCAATATGCCCATGATAAGAGACGACAATCCGGACGTCATCTATAAATCGGAAAGGGAAAAATTCCATGCAGTTGTCGATGAGATAAGAGAGTTGAACAATAAGGGACAACCGGTATTGGTGGGTACTATCTCAATCGAGAAGTCTGAGACGTTGAACAGAATGTTGAAAAAACGAGGGGTTAAACACCATGTCCTAAACGCCAAACACCACCAGAAAGAGGCCGAGATCGTGGCCCAGGCAGGGAGGAAACATGCTGTAACAATCTCGACAAACATGGCGGGGAGGGGAACCGATATCATCCTGGGCGGCAATCCTGAGTTTTTGGCCTTAGATAAGTCAGGGAAAGATGTCCACTCAGAAAAATACCAGGAAACCCTTCGGAAAATGAAGGACTTATGTGCCCTGGAAAAGGAGGAGGTTATAGATCTGGGAGGGTTACACATCTTGGGCACGGAGAGGCACGAGAGCCGGCGTATTGACAACCAGCTAAGGGGAAGGTCAGGCAGACAGGGTGATCCGGGTTCTTCGAGATTTTTCCTTTCCCTGGAAGATGACCTACTTAGGATCTTTGGTTCCGAAAGGATCTCTACGGTAATGGACAAATTGGGGATGGAGGAGGGACAGCCCATAGAGCATAAACTGGTCTCCAAAGCGATAGAAAATGCCCAGCGAAAGGTGGAAGGCCATAACTTCGATATACGCAAACATCTACTGGAATATGATGATGTGATGAACAAACAACGAGAGGTAATCTATAAGGAGCGGAGGGAAGTAATAGGCAGCGATACATTGAAGGAAAGTGTCCAGGAAATCACCGAGGAATTGACCGAGGAAATCACAGATATTTATGCAGATGACAAATCCTATCCTGACGAATGGAATATTAAAGGTTTAAAAGAAGCTATTTACAAACAGTTCTTCATTCACATGTCCTTGGACAACATCCCTGTTGATTCCCTAACGAGAGAGAAGCTTGTTGAGTTGGTAACCGCCCAGACCAGGGACTACTATGACAGAAAAGAGGTAAAGTTTGGTGAGACCGCCATGCGCCAGTTGGAGAAGATGCTTTATCTCCACACCATTGACAGTCAGTGGAAGGACCACCTGTTTGGTATGGATCACCTAAAAGAAGGTATCGGACTTAGAGGCTACGGGCAGAAGGATCCACTCCGGGAATATCAGAGGGAAGGCTATGAGATGTTTATGGACATGATCGGGCGAATTAAGGCGGACACCGTAGAGAAACTTTACAAGATTGAGCTGGCCAATGACGATGATGTTTCTTCAATGGCCCCCGTGACACGGCAGCGGTTCTACCTGTCAAGGGGAGAAGAGGCGTCTGCTCCGGCTAAAAAGGAGCCAATTATGAGGAAAACGAAAAAGACCGGTAGAAACGAGCCATGCCCATGCGGGAGTGGAAAAAAATACAAGAAATGCTGTCTCTTAAAGGAACAATCACAAACTGCCTAAGAGGCTCGCATTTTCCTTACGGAAAACAATTCGACCTGTGCAGTTACACAAACCTGGTGTCTTGAAGTGTCTCTGATGATTCAGTTAACAGGATTGCGTTAAGCGGGATACCTGCTCGACCGCATAGGTCGAAACAATTACGAGAGGACAAATCGTGGACAGTAAAAACAACCCTACAAGATTTGAAGTGCCCGGATTTTTAGCTGGTGGAATCCCTTCAGGTATCAAAAAGAACAGGGGAAAAGACCTGGCCCTGATCTATTCAGAGACACCGGCTGTCACAGCGGCGGTTTTCACTCAAAACAGTGTCAAGGCTGCCCCGGTCCTGGTGAGTATGGAACGGGTCGAAAGGCAGCACCTGTCCCAGGCGGTTGTTGTGAACAGCGGAAGTGCTAATGCATGTACCGGAAGCGTGGGGTTAGACGATGCCAGGTTTGTGGCCAGACTGGTGGCACGGGAGTTGAACATAGACGAAAACCTGGTCTTGGTTGCTTCAACAGGTGTAATCGGGAAAAGGCTACCGGTGGATACGATCTCCTCTAATATCCCTCAACTCGTGAGAAACAGTAGACAAGACGGCATACTCTCAGCGGCAGAAGCAATAATGACCACCGATACATGCCCAAAGGTAGTGTTGAAAAAGGAAATAATCGGCGACAAGGAGATCACTATATGTGGATTGGCAAAGGGGGCAGGGATGATCATGCCCAAGATGGCCACCATGCTTTCGTTCATCTTGACGGACACGGCTATTGAAGCAGAAACCCTGAAAAAGGTCTTCTGTGAGAATATCGGCTATTCGTTTAACAGTATCACCATAGACGGTGAAACCAGTACGAATGACATGGCCCTTGTTCTGGCCAACGGAAGAGCCGGAAATCCAATCATCAGCGGACCTTCTAGGGATCTTGAACAATTTGGAAGGCTCTTGGGGGAGGTCCTTGTGAATCTGGCGAGGATGATCGTTAAGGACGGGGAAGGTGCAACAAAATTTGTCGAGATTAGTGTTATGAATGCAAGAGATGACCGTGATGCAAGGGAGGCGGCATTCAGTGTTGCTAACTCAAGTCTGGTCAAGACCGCTTTCTTCGGAGAAGATTGCAACTGGGGGAGGATAGTTTCAGCCATCGGATCCTCGGGAGCCAATATTGATCCGGAGAAGATAAACGTATCGTTTGACGACGTAATATTGGTTCGGAACGGCGTTGGGCTCGGAGATGAAGCAGAAAGAAGAGCGAACAAGGTGTTGGGGAGAGAAGAATTCAAGGTCTTGATAGACTTGAATTGTGGATCAGGGAAAGCCAGGGTCTTTACCACTGACCTATCCTCTGAATATATAGAGATAAATGCTAACTATAGAACCTAGGTGCCCCCCTTCCTCGGCTTATAGGCGTACTTTTTGAGAAGTTGCAGGGCCCGCAACGAAGACGGGTTGCTGTTGAATTGTTGGATGGGAGTCCACTATTTAAATTGTTGAAAAGACAACTTTTTTCTTGCAATAAGCCCTTAGGTGTGTTAAATGAATTAGTCTTTATCAAAATTATTCCACCTGTGCAGTCGGCGCTTAAAGCAATCCTGTTCAACTGCACAGGTCGAAATTATTACTGTGCATGATTAGTATATTATCGCGCTAATGTTAGAAGAATTTTGAGCTATTCTGCTAACATCCCGGCTTTTTGGGGAGTTACAAGAGGATTACGTAACGGGGCGTTCAAACATTGTGTTGCAAACATTATCATACAATAGGAGGACAAAAGGGATGATCGAACCAACCGAGGAGGTTACTGGATGCTTAATATTACGATGAAACAATTGCTGGAGGCCGGGGTACATTTCGGACATCAGACAAAACGATGGAACCCAAAGATGAAAGAATACATCTTTGGGGCTAGAAATGGTATCTATATTATTAACTTACAAAGAACGGTCCAATTATTCAGAGAAGCTTACAAGTTCGTCGTTGAGACAGTATCCAGGGGGGAATCCATCCTGTTTGTCGGAACAAAAAGGCAGGCCCAAGAGTCCATTGAGGAAGAAGCCAAACGATGTAACATGTTTTATGTCACGAACCGATGGCTCGGAGGCACGTTAACGAACTTTCAGACTATCAAGAAGAGTATAGACAGGCTGAAGAAGATTGAGGCAATGAGGACCGATGGCACCTTCGATAGCCTCCAAAAGAAAGAAACACTACGGTTAGAAAAAGAGAGGGAGAAACTGGAAAGATATCTCGGTGGGATCAAGGAGATGAAGAGACTCCCCGGGGCTGTTTTTATTGTTGATACCAGGAAGGAAAAGATAGCCGTAGCTGAAACGAAGAAACTCGATATCCCCAGTGTTGCATTGGTAGATTCAAACTGTGACCCTGATGATATAGCCTATGTTATTCCAGGAAATGACGATGCTATCCGGGCTATACGGCTCTTCGCGTCAAAGATGGCGGATGCATGTCTGGAAGGATTGAAGCTCCTTGAGGATAGAGTTGAAGCTGAAGCTAAAGAAGCGGCGGCAGCCTCTGGGGTTGAGGTGGGGGAAGAAGAGATAGCCCCGAGTCAGACAGAACATGATCAGGTAGAAGCATAGAAGCCGGGGTATGTCCAAAAGCATGCATCCTCCCCGCTCCCTGCCAGACGGGCGACCCAAGACGTACAATGCTAACCTTGGTCTTCGGACAAACTCTTGAGTGATCAATAGATACTTACGAACAGATAGTACCTGGACAAAAGCTGATATCCCCCCAATTTCTTCGTCAGGCTTAGATTTTAATCCTCAAAATACCTCAACGTATTCCTGGGGTTAAAATCTTCACCTTCCTTGAATTTTGAAAAATTATCTAGTTTTCGTTCAGACACTAGTTGGCGGTAAAGGAGGTACCAAAAAAGGGTATGGAGATTAAAGCTTCTCTCGTGAAGGATCTGCGCGAAAAAACCGGTGCAGGGATTATGGATTGCAAAAAGGCCCTCAATGAAACCGGCGGTGATATTGACAAGGCAAGAGATTTCCTGAGAAAAAAAGGGTTGGCCGACGCATCCAAGAAGGCAGGAAGATCCTCTAAGGAAGGCGTGATTCGATCATACATACATCCGGGAGACAGGATAGGCGTACTGGTAGAGGTCAACTGCGAAACGGATTTTGTTGCCAAGAATTCTGAATTTTTGGAGTTCGCAAAGAATATAGCTATGCACATAACTGCGGCAAATCCCCTTTATTTGAAACGTGAGCAAGTGCCGGAAGAGGTTGTGGAAAAGGAAAAGGATATATATCGGAGCCAGGCATTGGATTCCGGAAAGCCTGAGAAGGTGATTGACAGAATCGTCGATGGGAAGATGGGAAAATATTTTTCTGAAGTCTGCTTATTGGAACAGTCATACGTGAAAGACACCGACCTTACAGTTAAGGAATTGATCGATAGCACCATAGCAAAAATTGGAGAGAACATCTCCATTAGGCGCTTCAATCGCTATCAGCTGAGTGAGAATCTCGATAATGAATGAGATCGACTTTAAAAGGGTCCTCCTCAAACTGAGTGGGGAGGCCCTGATGGGCGATGAAGACTATGGAATCAGCCCCGTTGTTGTAGAGAATATTTCGTACGAGATTAAGGAGGTCCTTGAGTTAGGAATAGAGATAGCCATCGTTATAGGTGGCGGGAATATTTTCCGCGGGATAAAAGCAGCAGCTCACGGTATGGATCGGTCTTCGGCTGACTACATGGGTATGCTGGCCACGGTGATTAACAGTCTGGCACTGCAGGATGCCCTGGAACAACTTGGGGTACCCACGAGGGTTTTGTCCGCTATAGAGATGCGGCAGATAGCAGAACCGTATTTCAGGAGAACGGCACTCCGATATCTGGAAAGTAAAAATATCGTGATATTTGCTGCGGGGACCGGTAATCCTTACTTTAGCACCGATACTGCGGCTGCGTTGAGGGCAAAAGAGATAGACGCACAAGTAATGTTGAAGGCAACTAAGGTCGACGGTGTTTACTCAGCGGATCCTTTGAAGGACAGAAATGCCAGAAGATTTTATAAGCTAAGTTATATTGACGTGCTTGATAAAAACCTGAAATTCATAGATGCTACCGCCATATCACTTTGCAGGGACAATAATTTACCTATTATTGTCTTTAACCAGACTGTTCCTGGTAATATCAAGAAAGTCATCTTAGGCGAAAGGATCGGGACAAGGATTGAGGGATGAAAGATGAAGGAAGAACTTATTAAAGAGCTTGAAGATAATATGGAGAAGGGGATTGAAGCCCTTAAGAGAGAATTCGGTAAGGTGAGAACCGGGAGGGCATCTTTATCCCTACTCGACGGAATCAAAGTCCCCTACTATGGAGAACTGACACCCCTTAACCAGGTGGCGACTCTCTCTGTTCCGGAGGCCAGACTCATTACAATTCAACCATGGGACAGCACTGCTCTGGGAGAGATTGAAAAGGCTATACAGAAGTCCAGCATGGGACTTAATCCAATTAATGATGGAAAAATTATTCGTATCTCAATCCCCAATTTGACCGAAGAACGTAGACTGGAATTGGTGAAGGTCGTCAAGAAGATGACCGAAGAGTGTAAGATCTCCCTGAGAAATGCCCGAAGGGAAACAAACAGTATGCTCAAAGAATTAAAGAATGAGAAAGAGATATCTGAAGACGAATTACATAAGGCTCAAAATGAGGTGCAGAAAATCACGGATAAATATGTAAAAAAATCGGACGAAGTACTGAAGGTCAAAGAAGAAGAGGTGCTTGAAATCTAGCTGTAGCGTTTGGCTGAAGAGGGGACGAAGCGTAATATTTTTTCTCTTAACAATAGCTTTTCGAAGTCTTGGGGTCTCGTTTAGGGACCACATTGATAATCTTACATCTCATACTCCGTTTGTTAAGAAATTACGTTATGGCATGCAAAATCCATGGATAGACTAGACAAAAATAAACTACCCAGGCATATCGCTATCATCATGGATGGCAACGGCCGTTGGGCGGAGAAAAGGCTTCTAAATAGAATCAGGGGGCATCAAGAAGGGGCAAATACAGTTAGAGAAATAGTTAAAACCTGCAGAGAACTGGGTATCGAGGTATTGACCCTTTATGCATTTTCCGTTGAGAACTGGGATCGTCCGCCAATAGAGGTAAACGCATTGATGAGTCTCCTGAGAAGGTATCTCCTCAGAGAGTTGGATGAGATGTTTGACAACGACATCAGACTTACTGCGATTGGCGATATTGAGAACCTCCCAAAAGGGGTATCCACAGTCTTGATAGATGCCATGAAAAAAACCAAAACGTGCAAAGGGATGATCCTAAACCTTGCCCTAAGCTACGGAGGCAGGAATGACATTCTTCGCGCGGTTAGAAGGATTATCAATGATTATGAGCTCAAGAAGATAAAATCCGAGGATATTACAACGGACGTCTTTTCCAATTACCTTTCCACTGCCGGGATCCCTGACCCCGACCTTCTCATCAGGACAAGCGGTGAATATCGAGTCAGCAATTTTTTACTCTGGCAAATAGCCTATACGGAAATCTACATTACCGAGACGCTGTGGCCTGATTTCAAAAAGAGAGACCTAATCGAGGCCATAATAGAGTTTCAAACCAGAGAGAGGAGGTTTGGCTTAACAGGTGAACAGATAGGGGATAGAGACAAGAACAGGGCATAATGGAACTAAAGAGATGGCTGACTGCCTTATCCCTGATACCTGTGCTTATTCTCGTGATTGGCATTGGCTCTGAATTCATCTTTTTCGGACTGGTACTGACCACTACGGCGATTGCCATCAGTGAGTTTTATTCGTTAGTCTTACCCACAGACCACAAAAAGGAGAAAATATTAGGGGTCCTGTTGGGATTGCTTTTGGCATGTGGTATATATAGCGGTGAAGGCCTATTTGTGTCAGGCATTTCCACCTTTATCATCCTTTTTTTGTTCATCTTCTTTCTGGTACGTATTCAAGATCTGACCTCTATAACCCCCACCCTGGCAAAGCTCATCATGGGGATCTTTTACATAGGCCTTCTCTTCCCCCACCTTAGCCTAATAAGAGGGATGCAGTTCGGGAAGCAGTGGGTCTTTTTTGTCCTTGTGGTGACGTTCATGGGGGATACGGCTGCATATTATGGAGGAAGCTACTTTGGGAGGCATAAGCTATATCCAAAGGTTAGCCCGGGTAAGACTATAGAGGGGTCAATGGCTTGTTTCATAGGAAACATAGCAGCCGCATTGACCTTCAGGAAATATTTCCTCAATCACGTGGAGGTTTATCACTGCCTGATTCTTGCCTTAGCACTCGGGATAATGGGCCAGTTGGGGGACCTATGTGAATCCATGATAAAGAGAGGGGCTGGGGTGAAAGACTCTGGTAAACTATTGCCCGGACATGGCGGTATGCTGGACAGAATCGATAGCATCCTCTTTTCCGCTCCATTCCTTTACTATTATGCTGTTCTGATTTTATAGCGGTGCCATCACCGGTCTTCCCATCCTTACCCACTCTTCCAGGTGGATGAGGAGGTATAAACCCAGAGGAGATAAGAGGCAACGTTGTTGCATTGAGATTTGTTGAGGTGTTTAGTGAAAAAACTGGCCATCCTGGGTTCCACGGGCTCAATCGGCGTCAATACACTCGACATAATCGAGAGGTTCAGGGACAGGTTTGCAGTGGTGGGCCTTTCGGCCGGCAACAATGTACGGCTACTAAGGGAACAAGTTCTCAAATTCGCACCAAGGACTGTATCAGTATTAAACGAATCTCTCGCACATAGGTTAAGGGAAGAACTAGGGCCACACCCGGTAGAGATATTACATGGAGACAAAGGTGTCATTGGGGTTGCCACCCTACCGGAGATTGACATGGTTGTATCAGCCATCGTTGGAGCGGCGGGGCTAGCTCCTACGGTGTCCGCCATTAGAGCTTGCAAGGATGTAGCTCTCGCCAACAAAGAAACCTTGGTTATCGCGGGAAGGGTCGTAATGGAATTGGCGAAAGAGAATGGTGTGACTATCCTTCCTGTTGACAGTGAGCATAGCGCCATTTTTCAATCGTTGGTGGGGCATAAAAAGAAAAACGTGAAAAGGATAATCTTGACTGCTTCCGGGGGTCCATTTCTAAACCGCCCATATGAAGAGCTGAAGGATGCAACGGTTCAGGAGACGCTGAAACACCCTGTCTGGCAGATGGGGGAAAAGATTACCGTGGATTCAGCATCCTTGATGAACAAAGGGCTTGAGGTAATTGAAGCCAGATGGCTATTCGATATTCCTCACGAAAAAATCGACGTCTATATTCATCCTCAGGGCATCGTTCACTCAATGGTAGAGTACGTTGACGGCTCAGTTATTGCACAGATGGGGGTGCCGGATATGCGGGGACCGATATCTTATGCCCTTGCCTATCCCGAACATCTTCGAACAGACTTCCCTTCATTAAACTTCCTCGAGATTGACAGGCTAACCTTTGATCTGCCGGATGAAAAAAGGTTCCCTGCACTTAGGCTGGCTTATAAAGCGCTTGAACAAGGGGGAACAATGCCTGCTGTACTTAATGCTGCCAATGAAGTTGCAGTTACGTCTTTTTTGCGTAAAGAATTAAGTTTTATAAGAATACCGGACATCATTAAACAAACCATGAACTGTCATAAGGTAGAAGAGATCCATACGATAGATGATGTTTTGAAAGCGGATCAATGGGCTCGTCGAAAAGCAAAGGAACTTGTTTAGTAATTTGGTATAAGGGGCGTTGAATGGTAACTGCAATTGCTGCGATAGTCCTCCTGGGGGTCTTGATTTTTATCCATGAACTGGGACACTTCATCGTAGCAAAGATAAGCGGTGTCGGCGTATTGAAGTTCTCCCTCGGTTTCGGCCCCAAGGTCCTGGGTAAGAAGGTTGGAGAAACCGAATACCTCCTTTCTGCCATCCCCTTGGGAGGATACGTAAAGATGATAGGGGAGGGGCCGGAGGATGAAGAAGAGATCTCAGAAGAGGATCTGTCTAAATCGTTCTCCCATAAACCATTAACCAAAAGGACAAGTATTGTACTTGCCGGGCCGCTTTCCAACATACTCTTCGCAGTAGTTCTCCTTTCAGCAATTTACATGGGCGGAGTTCCACTCCTGACAACCGAGGTCGGCGATGTTGTTGAGGGAACTCCTGCGCAAAAATCCGGAATCCAAGAAGGGGACCAAATCACTGCCATAAATGGAGAGGAACTCTCCTTATGGGAAGACTTAACAAAGATTATCCACCGGAGCAACGGAGAGGAACTCCTAATTAAATTGAAGAGGGACGATAGTTATTATCATGTGCTGATCCGGCCAGAGATCTTCACCGACAAGAATATCTTCGGTGAGGAGGTAGAGACCTACAAGATCGGCATAACCGCGTCAGAGAAATTTATCACCAAGAGATACAATCCCTTTATAGCTGTGGTGAAAGGGTTTCAACAAACATGGTGGTTTACTAAACTGATGGGGATTACTATCGTCAAGCTCATCGACAGGACCGTACCAGCGGATACCATAGGCGGTCCGATCCTTATCGTTCAGATGGCCGGCAAACAAGCCCAGGCAGGACTCATGAATTTCCTTTTCTTCATGGCCTTGCTCAGCATCAATCTCGGCATAATAAACCTCCTCCCCATCCCCATTCTCGATGGCGGGCACCTCTTCTTCTTCTTTCTGGAGGCTATCATGAGAAGACCTCTGAGCATCAGAAAGAGGGAGGTTGCCCAGCAAATTGGCCTCGGTATCATAATCCTACTGATGGTATTCATATTCTATAATGATTTGCACCGGATATTTACTCAGTAGTGCTTGAACGAAAATTACTTTTCATCTCTTATGAATGACGCCTGGGAATATATTGAAAGTTTTGGCGATA
>JAUXHQ010000058.1 GCA_030621455.1 Deltaproteobacteria bacterium | reverse complement strand
CATGCGGTGTCTCAGGTGCGATCTGGAGAAGGAGAGGTCAGAGATATGATCAGATCCATTACACAACAAAAGTCGGAAGAGGAGATCGATCAACTCCTAAATGGGTTAGGAAGGGTTTTCGTCATAGGCTGCGGCACGTGCGTTACACTGACACATACCGGTGGCCAGACAGAAGTGAACGTCATGAAAGAACATCTGGCAAATAAGGGCAAGCTGATCACCGGAGATCTGGTGTTGCCTGTCGCTTGTGACAACATGACATCAGAGGCTCTAAACGAACATGGCCAACAGATCGACCAGGCGGATGCCCTTCTTATCATGACCTGTGCCTTTGGTGTTCAAACTATCGCAAAACAGTTGAAAAAGCTTGTTGTGCCTGCCCTTGATACCCTCTTTATCGGGAAGGAGACGGCTTTGGGTCAATTTGACGAGGTATGCGCCCAGTGCGGAACCTGTGTCCTCGGCGAGACCGGTGGGATCTGTCCTGTAACATCCTGTCATAAGGGGCTTGTAAATGGACCGTGTGGGGGGACCAATGACGGAAAGTGTGAGATAGATAATGCCAAGGATTGCGCCTGGACCCTGATATATAATCGATTGAACGAACTTGGCCGGCTCGATGGCATGAGAAAGCTTCAAAAACCTAGAAATCATCAGGGGGAACCTTCACCGGGGAAATTCATACTTTAGACAAGCGAGGTGGTTTATGTCTTCCTCTTTTAAAGATGCGCTGAAATCGGGAAAATTTGTAATTACCTCTGAGGTGGCCCCGCCAAAGGGGACAAATCTGGAGAAGATGGCCCACCATGTTGAGTTGTTAAAAGACAAGGTGGATGCAATGAATGTTACCGATCATCAGAGTTCGGTCATGCGATTTCCTTCCCTTGGAGGGGCCCTCCTGGTGAAGGAAATGGGTGGTGAGCCTATATTACAGATGACCTGCAGGGATCGGAACCGAATGGCGCTTGAGGCGGATTTACTTTTTGCTTCCAGTAGAGGGATCAATAACGTCCTCTGTCTTACAGGGGATTCGATCGTCCTGGGAGACCACAAGGAGGCCAAGTCCGTCTTCGACGTGGATTCGAGCCAGCTCTTGGCTACCATCAGGTTGATGGAAAAAGGTAAGGACATGGGAGGCAATAACCTGGACGGGGCTGTGTCGTTCTGTGCGGGGGCTATTGTAACCCCCGAGGCAAACCCCATTGAACCTCAGCTCATAAAATTCGAAAAGAAGATCGAGGCCGGGGCCGAGTTTATCCAGACCCAGGCAGTGTACGATCTCGATAATTTCAAGAGATTCATGGAATATGCGAGAGGGTTCCCCGCAAAAATCCTCGCCGGTGTCATCCTGCTCACGTCAGCGCCCATGGCCCGGTTCATGAACAAGAATGTGGCGGGTGTCAGTGTGCCGCAAGGTTTGATTGATGAGATGTCATCCGCGCCCAAAGGTGGGGCTCTGGCAAAGGGGATAGAGA
Source organism: Deltaproteobacteria bacterium (assembly GCA_030621455.1). GTDB lineage: Bacteria > Desulfobacterota > UBA8473 > UBA8473 > UBA8473 > JAUXHQ01. Next base: position 7,165 of record JAUXHQ010000058.1, on the reverse strand, counting down.
TTGCGGGCCGGATGATCAAGCAGATTTGGGAGGAGAAGATGTGCGACGGGGTACACATAATGGCCATCGGCAAGGAAGAACTGGTACCAGAGATTATTGAAATGTCGGGGATCTTCCCGGCGTTAAAGACTCAAGACTGAAGGTTTGGTCCCTAATTAAGATCGACCTATGCAGTTGGTCAGGTTTAACGCTTAATTCAATGCTGTTCACTTATTCATCAGAGACACTTCAAGACACTGGGGTTGGGTAATTGCACAGGTCGAATAATATGAAAGGAGGTAAAATGCCATGGAAAAAATGCCAAGGGTCCTCGTGGTCGATGATGATTCCGATTTTGTAGAATCACTTAGGATGATACTGGAAAATCGGAGTTACGAGGTAATCACCGCGTACGATGGAGTTGAGGGACTCCGGAAAGCTAAGGAGGAGTCACCTGACTTGATCATCCTCGACGTGATGATGCCAAACAAGGATGGTTACGCTGTCTGTCACGAACTCAAGGCTGACCCCGAGTACAGTTCAATACCCATACTCCTGCTAACCGCTGTTGCTTCTAATATACCTACGACAAAATACACGCAAAGGATGGGTATGGAGATAGAGGCGGATGATTATATTGACAAGCCGGTGGCGCCTTCTGAATTAGCAAAACGGGCTGAGGCCCTGTTACAATAGTAACCTCTAAAGAACTCAGTGGTGGTGGGTAAGGGGTTGCCGGTACTCGGAAGGTCAGGGGAGAAACCATCACATGTTGAAGGATGCAAAGATCCTCGTCATAGATGACGAGGCCGTTATAAGGGATGGATGCGCACGGATACTGACAAAAGAGGGTTGTCGGGTCAAGACCGTTGAAAATGGTGAGGTGGGTCTTGATCTTATACGTACCGAAGACGAGCCCTTCGATATCCTCCTTTTGGATCTTATGATGCCGGGGATCAGCGGTATGGAGGTATTGGACGCTGTAAGCCGCATCGATCAGGCGCTGAGCGTCATCGTAATTACCGGATATGCGACAGTAGAATCGGCAGTGGACGCGATGAAAGGGGGAGCTTATGATTTTATAGCCAAGCCTTTTACGCCGGACCAGTTGAGAATCGTTGTAGAACGCGCTCTGGAGAGGAAGTCACTTTTAAAGGAAGCGGAGAACCTGAGGAATGAGAGGGAAAAAAGCCTCCGGGATGTGGCGGATGAAAAGAGCAGGATCACTACGATCATCAACTGCATGGTCGATGGCGTACTGGTAACTGACCGGGAAAGTCGAATCGTTCTGCATAACCCGGCAGCAACAAGGCTATTAGGGATTGAGAGATTGCAGATAATAGACGAATCATTGCGCCGGTGTATTAATAACGAAGACCTTGCCCGGGCCGTTACCGAGGCCCTGGATACGGAAAAATCCAGGTACGTTGAGATATCGCAGGAGATAACCTCCAGCGAAGAATCGGGAAAGGTCTTTTTGAGGACTAATACGGCACCTGTTCTCAATGAAGACGGCGAAACAATGGGGTCGGTGACGGTTCTCCATGACATAACCCAGGAAAAACAGATCAACGATATGAAATCGGATTTCCTGACGATGGTTTCCCATGAATTGAGGGCCCCGGTCTCTGCAATACAACAACAGTTGTCCGTAATAGAAGAAGGTATGGCAGGCTCGATTACGGAGAAGCAGGCACGGATGCTGACTCGGGCGAAAGAAAGGACAACGGGCATCCTCGACTTGATCAAGGATCTCCTCGATGTCTCTAAGCTTGATTCTGGCATTGTGGTCCAACACAAGGAATCCACCGTGTTGCAAGATATATTGGAGAAGTTATGCCAGCTAATGGAACCTGAAGCAGAGGCAAAGGGAATAAGGTTGAACCTGGAGACAAGTGATCACCTTCCACTGGTAAACGCAGATAGAGAAAACATGGAGGATGTGTTCATCAATCTTATCAGTAATGCCATAAAGTATAATGTGGAAGGGGGAGATGTCACCGTAAGCGTCCTCAGCCACGGAGAATTTCTACGAGTGGACATTGCCGATACCGGCATAGGCATCCCTGAAAAAGACCTTCCGAGAATCTTCGATAGGTTTTACAGGGTCAAGAACCCCGAAACCAGAACGATTATCGGCACCGGCCTGGGTCTGCCCATCGTCAAAAGTATAATAGAAGCCCACCACGGGTCCATCAGTGTGAAGAGCAGAGAAGGTGAAGGTACGACCTTTACCCTTCTTTTGCCCAGGATATCGGAGTAGATGATATCCGTCCCAGACGTCCAGTCCTTCAATTCATCAAATCGGTTCTCAGCGTTCTTATCTCGTCAACTGGGACGAAGCCTTCAGTATTTGCCTTTTCTGCCATTATGTATGCCTCATCTACTTTCCGATCTTATAAATTCCGAGTAGTCCGCCATCCTCGATAAAGCCATCAATGCCCTTCTCGGGGAAGAGAAGACCGCCACTCTTCCATGTTGCCTTACCCTGTCTTCTATTTCCCTGGCTGTGATATGATACAACCAGCCTTCATATGGCGCCCAGGCAATAGGTTTATACTTGAACTTGTCAGCTATCTCCATCACAATCTCCGAAAACGGAGGGGATATGAACTCAAACCAGGCCCCAACAATAAGCAAGACCGCATGGATTCGCTTGTCAGCCATAAGAGACTCTATGGTTGATCTAAGGACCTCCCCGAAGGGCCGCTTTGAAATTCCCATGGCCGGCCAAATATCTACCGGATTGTTTACTGCAAGCCAGTCAGGTGAAATATTGATAATTCTCTCTCTTGTCTCCCGGGAAAATTCCGGGGCGGCCAATTGGTATTCTTCACATGCATCAAGGGCCATCAGCCCGATTCCACCGCTAAGGGAGACTATTCCCACGGATCTGCCTTTCATCAAGGGCAGGTAAGAAAAGGCCTTTATCAGGTCGGCAATCTCATCAAAATCACCTACCCTTATTATTCCGCATTGTTTAAAGGCCGTTTCCAGGATTTCGTCCCTGCCTATTATTGAGCCCGTATGGGATTGCGCCACCTTTGCTGAACGAGGCGAGGTCCCTGTCTTCAGGGCCAGTATCGGCTTCTTTCCGGCAACACGTTTTGCCACTTCCATGAACCTTCTGCCATTCTTTATCCCTTCAATGTGAAGGAATATTATCTCCGTATCCTGATCCTCTTCGAAATACTCTAAACAATCGGCAAAATCAACATCACAGGCATTACCTAAATCAATCCCTTTGCCCAATATGTTCAGGTCCGGAAAGCTGCCGAAAAACATACCGGTCTGGCAGATGATTCCTATGGGAAGCCTTTTCATCTCCGGCTGTTTGCCAAAAGACGTGCTGAAGTCGATGAATGGGTTGGCGACCCCCATGGTGTTCGGGCCTATTATCCTAGTGTCAGTGCCTTTGATAATATCTGTTATCTTTTCCTGCAACTGCTTGCCAACTTCATCCCTGGCATCGGCAAAACCCTGACCTACGATTATTATGGCTCTTATCCCTTTTCCTATGCATTCTTCAATGATACCAGGCACCTCAGACCTCGGAGTGGATATGACGGCAAGATCAACCTCTCCATCAATTTCTCCAATCCTTGAATGGGTTTTTTTGCCCAAAATCTCGGTGGACCTGGGATTTACCGGGTATATATCCCCCGGGTATCCAAGACCGAGTATCGTCTCCATCAGATTGAAGGCCTGCTCTCCGGTACGGGAGGACACCCCAACCAGTGCGACACTTTTAGGCTCAAGGAATAGCCTCATCTGTTCAACGACATTCATTCGTCCCTCCCATATCGTTCGCAGTATTGATGTAAATTAAAAAACCCCTTGATGCGACTAAAAAGGATCAAGGGGTTTCGCTTGATATGGTAGTCCCAACGGGAATCGAACCCGTGTTTTCGGCGTGAGAGGCCGATGTCCTGGGCCACTAGACGATGGGACCATGCTAAATCTAAATTTCATTTATCAGAAATTTTGAAACTCTTTTGAATTATGCCTTTAAGCCATTTGCAGTTCATAATTGAGTTTCAATATTATTATTTATACAGTAGGGAGAGCTGATAGTCAATCACAAATATGCGCCGGGGCAACCCACCCTACCCTCTTTTCTTTGAAGAGCCAGATATTGAGGGGCGTCCCGGTTAAGAGTTCAGTATGGAGACAGCTGCCTTTCCTATCTCTGCCGGGTTCTCTACAACCTTTATCCCCACGTCTCTCCATGCTTTCATCTTCTCCGCGGCAGTTCCCTTTCCACCTGATATTATGGCGCCGGCATGTCCCATCCTTTTGCCCGGCGGGGCAGTCTGACCGGCTATGAAACCAACCAACGGTTTGGTCATCTTCTCTTCCACAAACCTGGCGGCCTCCTCCTCTGCATTTCCTCCTATCTCACCTATGATTGCAACCAGGTCTGTCGCGGGATCGGCCTCGAACAATTCCAGCATATCCACAAACGTAGACCCTACTATGGGGTCTCCCCCTATCCCGACCGACGTGGTCTGGCCTATTCCGAGGTTGGTCAACATGTTTATTACTTCGTACGTTAGTGTGCCACTGCGCGATATTACCCCGACATTTCCCTCCTTATGGATAAAGTTCGGCATAAAACCGATCTTGCCCACACCCGGTGTTGTAATCCCCGGGCAGTTCGGCCCGATAAGGTAAGAGCCTGTCCCCTTCAAGGCCTTTTTCACCCTCACCATCTCCAAAGCAGGGATACCTTCTGTCATGCAGACTATGAGTTTAATGCCGGCCTCTATCGACTCCAGGATAGCATCAGGAGCGAAAGCTGCAGGGACGTAGATACCGGAAGCGTTAGCCCCCTCGTTCACCACGGCATCGATAACCCGGTTGTATACCGGGATGCCGTCAACGTCTGTCCCGCCCTTCCCGGGGGTTACGCCGGCTACTACCTTACTGCCGAACTCTACTGCTTCCCTGGCATGGAAGCTCCCTTCTCCACCTGTGATCCCTTGAATAACTATCCGGCTCTCTTCATTCAACAGAATACTCATCTACTCCTCCTCAGCTGCCTTCTATACTAAAGCCACTACCTTCTCCGCTGCCTCAAAAAGCCCCTCCGCCACTTCAAACTTCAGGCTGGACTCTTGAAGTAGCTTTCTGCCCTCCTCTACATTGGTGCCCTGTAACCTGACCACCATCGGCAGAGTAAGGTTCATATTTGTGGCAGCTTCAATTACTCCGCTGGCTACCCTGTCACATCGAAGGATCCCCCCGAATATATTTACCAATATCGCCTTAACGTTCTTGTCAGAGGTCAGAATCCTGAATGCTTTTTCAATGCTTTCTGCGGAAGCGCCCCCCCCAACATCGAGAAAGTTGGCCGGTTCTCCTCCTGCGAGTTTTATGAGGTCCATGGTTGCCATGGCAAGGCCGGCCCCATTCACCATACAGCCCACGTTTCCATCCAGCTTTATGTAATTTACCCCGGCATTCGATGCCTTCAACTCCAGGGGCTCTTCTTCATCCACATCCCTCAGTTCCTTAATCTCCGGATGGCGGTATAGTCCGTCGTCATCGAAATTGATCTTGGCATCCAGGGCTAGTAATTCTCCATCCTTGGTTAGGAGGAGTGGATTGATCTCCACCAGGGATGCATCCTTTTCTACAAAGAGCCTGTACAGGCTCTCTATGATCTTCGATGCCTTGCCGACAACGGGTTTATCCATGCCCAACCCGTAAGCTATCTTACGTCCCTGAAAACCGCTAAAGCTACCGACCGGATTCGCCCCTACCTTGATGATCTTTTCAGGGGTCTTGGAGGCAACCTCTTCGATCTCCATGCCTCCCGCCTCCGAGGCCATGATCACCGGCTGTTCCTGATCCCAGGCCCTGTCAATGGCAATCCCCAGATATAACTCTTTCTCTATGTCCAGGGCCTCCTCCACCAAGACCGTCTTTACCGTCTTTCCCTCCGGACCCGTCTGGTGTGTAACAAGGTTCATCCCGATTATTTCACCGGCCACTTTCTCCGCCTCTTCAGGAGAATCAGCCGTCTTTACTCCCCCGCCTTTTCCCCTGCCACCGGCATGAATCTGGGCTTTTACAACAACCCTCTTCCCTATTCTCTCAGCTATATTTCTTACTTCCTCAGGGGTTGTGGCCACATCTCCTTCCGGGATGGGTATACCATAATCCTTAAATATCTTCTTAGCCTGGTATTCGTGAATCTTCATTCTGATCCCACCTCTTCTGCTCTTGGTTTGAGGTGTCCAAAGACATGCTACCGCGCATACCTTTTTACACCTTCAACATAAAGATTGCCGCCGTAAACATCCTGCGCTACTATCGCAGGGAAATCCTCCACTTCCAACCTCCTGATAGCCTCAGGCCCCAGGTCCTCATAAGCTATCACTTCGCTCTTCTTGATCGCTTTGGCAAGAAGCGCCCCTGCCCCACCAACCGTAGCAAAGTACACACACTTATATTTCATCATCGCATCAACCACCTCTTGAGACCTCGGTCCTTTTCCAACCATCCCCTTCAAACCTTTAGCTATCAGGTAAGGTGAGGAAGGGTCCATTCGGTAGCTGCTCGTGGGACCGGCAGAACCTATTACCTGGCCCGGCCTGGCAGGGCTTGGTCCCACATAATATATGACCTGACCCGAAAGATCAAAAGGGAGTTCCTTGCCTTCTTTAATCAAATCAACCAATCTTCTGTGGGCGGAGTCTCGCGCCGTATATACAACTCCGTCGAATAAAACCCGATCTCCCATCCTCAGCTTCTCAACGTCCTGGTCTGAAAGAGGGGTGGAAAGCATTATCGCTCTGATCATCGTGGATGGCCCCTTCTCGAATTAAAGAGTCGCCTCTTTGTGCCTGTGGGCATGGCAATTGATATTTATGGCTACAAGCAGACTTGCTATGTGACAGGGGAAAGTCTCGATATGAACTGCAAACGCCGTGGTTCGTCCACCTAACCCCATGGGGCCGATACCCAGGTCATTTATGTCCTTCAAGAGTTCTTCTTCAATCTTTGCCAACTCCGGGTGTGTACTGGGTTTTGCCACCGGTCTCAATAGGGCTTTCTTGGCGAGTAGGGCTGTCTGCTCAAATGTTCCCCCAACACCCACCCCAACGATAATCGGTGGACATGCATTGCCACTCGATTCTCTCACTCTGGTGACAATAAAATTCTTGAATCCCTCCACACC
>JAUXHQ010000208.1 GCA_030621455.1 Deltaproteobacteria bacterium | reverse complement strand
CCACAACATATTGCGCAAACATCGCTTGTTTTCACATAGGCTGCTGAATAATGAATTTTAAGAGACATGAGCGGGAATTGCTGCTGGTCGCACCAGTTTTGACTGTACACTCACTATTTAATTGACATCCGTCTCAAGGTCTTTTATCTTAATAGTTTCACTTGACGTGTGTTTCATTCTGTTTCTGGAGGATCGAGCATGAAAGATGTTGAGTTCATGAAGGCTTTTATGGAACCTGAATCGATTGCCCTTGTTGGCGTGAGCAGGACTACGGGAGAAGATTCATTCAATACACTTGAGAATTTACTGAACTATGGTTATTCAGGAAAGATTTACCCTGTAAACCCTGGTACTGATGAAATTCTGGGCTTAAGAAGCTATCCGAGCGTAAAGGATATCCCTCACGAGATCGACCTTGCCGTGGTCTCCAGCCCTCGTTCGACAGTCATTGACCTGGTGAAAGAGTGCGCTGACAAGCGAGTAAAGGGGATAGTGGTCGTGGCTCAAGGTTTTGGCGATGGTGATGAAGAGGGTATCGCACTGCAAGCAGAGATGGTGAGAATCGTTAAAGAAGCCGGATCTCGAATAATGGGTCCAAATAGCCTGGGAATAGCCAATTTTTTCTGCAATTTGAATACCTCCTTTGCGCGTTCCAAACCGGACAAGCTCCCTGTGGGAATTATTTGTCAGAGTGGGCTCTTCTTCCCCGGTCCTCCAAGACTCATCCTCGCAGGAAAGGCTATTGACTTGGGAAACGCTTGTGATATTGATGTCTCTGACGCATTGGAATACTATGAGACTGATCCCCAGATCAAGCTCATAGTCCTCTATGTCGAAGGGATAGAAAAGGGCAGGCGGTTCATTGAGGTAGCAAGGAGAGTCTCTAAGAAAAAGCCTATCCTTGCCTTGAAGTCCGGGAGAAGTGTGTATGGAGCAAAAGCTATGAAATCCCACACCGGCTCATTAGCGGGCAAGGATGAGATCTACGACGCCGCCTTCAGGCAATCCGGGGTGATCAGGGCAACGGATATTGATGAACTTGCTGACTTGAGCCGGGCCTTCTCATGCCTGCCGCTGATCAAGGGAAGGAGGATTGGAATTATTTCCATGACCGGGGCCGGCGGGGTTATCGCCGCAGATACATGTCAAAGGTATGGACTTGAAGTGGCGAAGCTGTCACCCGAAATCCTGGCGGAAGTCAGAGGCCTCTTCCCCTCCTGGCTGGACATTAGTAATCCCTTTGATACCTGGCCGGCTTTTCAGGTTTCCGGTTACCCTTATGAAGAGGTTGTGGAGAGGGCTTTCCAACTTATGCTTGCTGACGAAGCAGTGGATGGCGTAATCTTCATTCACGGGGTTTTCGGCAAGGAGGGATCATGGGACATTGTACCACCCATTTTGCGGGCGGCTGATACTTTCAAAGACAAACCGGTTCTTTGCTGGCTGTATGGAACACACGACGGTATTGCAACAAAGTTGGAGGAAAGCGGAAAGGTTGCTGTCTCCCTGAGTTGTGAAAGGGCTGTGAGAACGGTGTCTCGACTCAGAGAATATGCAGAGTTCTTGGAAAGGGATCAGTGATCCTTAAAGTGTCCAAGGAATGGGAAGGAACCTGACGTGTGCACGATCCTGGTTATTTACCACTCTCAAACGGGCCACACCCGGAAGATGGCCGAGAGCGTGGCAAAAGGGGCAGAGTCTATCGAGAACGTGAATGTTGTTCTTAAGAGAGCAGTTGAAGCGACTCTTGAGGACCTCCTGGAATGCGACGGACTGGCCCTCGGCACTCCGGAGTACTTCGGATATATGGCCGGCATGGTCAAAGACTTCTTTGACCGGACCTATAACGAGGCACGAGAGAGAAAGGGGGTCTTCAAGAAACCTTATGTGGTCTTTATAAGTGCAGGAAATGACGGCAGGGGGGCCTTGAATAATATAGAACGTATCTGCAAGGGATATCAGTTCAGGAAGGTGTTCGACCCTGTGGTGGCCAGGGGGGAGATTACCCAAGATATACTTGACAAATGCAAAGAGCTGGGCCAGACTATTGCTGCCGGTTGTGAGGCAGGTATCTACTAGTGCCAATAAAGCGACCAGTTATTTCGGCCCCGTCCCTATGTGTTTCGGTTTTTGGTGATTGTCTCTACGATCCGGTCTATCTCACTCCCTATGGGAAAGACCTCCATGACACCCATGTCCTTGAGTTGAGCGATATCTTCCTTCGGGATAGTACCACCCACGATCACCTTCTTGTCCCCGATGCCGAACGCCCGGAGCCACTCCATGAACCTCTCTGTCAACCCGAGGTGGGCGCCCGAGAGAAAGCTCAGTCCAACCACATCCACATCTTCCTGGAGGGCTGTGGAGGCGGTCTCTTCAGGGGTGCGCTGCCTTCCGGAATAGATCACTTCCATCCCTGCATCCCGAAGACCCCTGGCCACCCATTTTGCGCCCAGATCATGCCCATCCAACCCGAGCTTTGCGATCAGCACACGTAACTTCTTTGTCATGATACAATCCTCTGTAACAGGCCACAGGGTTCAGGACTCAGTTGTCTGGTGTCAGGTGTCAGAAGCGAGAAACGCGAGACCTGAAACCTGGGGTGACAGAATAAAGGGTAGACTACTTTTCAGTTCATATGAAGTATGTCTTCCAACTCCCCCCGTCCCTTAACAGATGACCTTCACCCAATCAGAAGGTAGATGGATCGGTATACTCCCCAAACACCCCTTTCAACACGCCGGTCATCTCGCCGATTGTAGCGTAAGCCTTTGCAGCATCCACAAGATACGGCATTAGGTTCTCCTTACCCTTTGCTGCAAGGCCCAACCGGTTGAGACATCGGTCCACCTCAGCATTATCTCGGTCATTTCTGACACGATGCAATCGCTCAATCTGCCTCTTCGTTGATTCCGGATCCGTTTTATGTACCTTCAGCCTGTCCCATACGTTCTGTACATCCTCACCCGGGACCCGGTATTTATTCTTCCTCACTATTACCGTCTGTCCGCTCTCGATGGCCTTTTTCTCCCTGACGAAGTTTTCCATGATGTCGCCGAGTATGTATCCGTTCTCCAAACCCCGGACAGCCCCGCCGAGGGCCTCTACCTTCTCCATCTTACGAAGGACCTCCGTTTCGATCCGATCGGTCAAGTGCTCGACATAGTAAGAACCTCCCAGGGGGTCAACCGTTTTTGTTATGTTGGTTTCCTCTGCCAGGATCTGTAGGGTTCCCAAGGCGAGACTCTGGCTTTTCCTGGTTGGGATGGCGTAGGCCTCATCATAGCATGGATGGGGAGTACCCGAGGCCCCTCCAAGGGCGCTTGCAAGGGCGCCATAGGCTGCCCTGACTAAATTAAGCTCCGGCTCTTCAGCCTGGAGCATGTTCGGGTTCGCTATGGCCGTGAATTTCAACGAGAGGGAGGCCTGTTTTTTCGCCTTGAACCGCTCCTTCATCAGCTTTGCCCACATTCTCCTGGCTGCGCGATACTTAGCCGCCTCTTCTATTATGTGTATCCCGGAAGCGAAGAATACGGAGAGTTTGGGGGCAAATTCGTCGATTTCCAGACCTCTCGCCATAAGCTCCTCCACATAGCAGATCGCGTTGGAGAAGGTAAAAGCTACCTCCTGGACGCAGTTTGCCCCACCTTCGCTTAGGTTTACAGCCTTTAAGTTAATGGGATAGTACAGAGGGAGTTCCCTGGAAGAAAACGCGATCAAATCGCAGGCCAGCCGCACACCATGTTCCAGGGGAAAGACAGTAGTCCCTTTGTGGACCGCTGCCAGGGGATCATTGGAGATGGCCCCCCTGAGCCGGTGCGGATCAACACCACGCCCTTCGGCTGTTGCGATAAGAAAGGCGATGATGATGGCAGCCAGTGTCTCCTCATTACAACTGAACATGGCCGCATCCATGGGGAGCCCGTCAAAAAGAATTTCGAAATCTTTGAGGGAGTCGATGGCAAGGCCGACACGCCCCACCTCGTCCAAAGCCAGGGGGTGGTCCGAATCAAGCCCCATGTGGGTTGGCAGGTCGGGAAGAACACTGAAATTTCTCTGGCCGCTCTCATAGAGAAACTTCCACCTTTCGTGTGTGTCCTCAGCGCTTCCAAAACCGGTAAAGAGACTGTAACGCCAAGGGCGATGCCGCCACATCTCCGGGTAAGGCCCTCGCGTATAAGGGTATTCTCCCGGAAATCCAAGGTCTCTGATGTAGTCGAAGTCGGCAAGGTCGGACGGAGTGTAAACAGTCTTGACCTCGAT
>JAUXHQ010000006.1 GCA_030621455.1 Deltaproteobacteria bacterium | reverse complement strand
AACGGATAACGTCTGATTTCTGCAAGGTATCGTTGTAAAGGATCGAATGGGACCAGAGAAATCCCTGTTGGTCCCCCCACTTCAGCCTTTTCAACATCGTCTTCCTTTTGTGCCTTTTCCACTTTTCCACTGTCCATTTAGGGCGCTGTTCCAGGTAATTGGGGCATGACTTCTCAGAAGTTCAGTGGCGGTTAATTATCTAAAGGCAGGGGGTACTTTGCCCCCTGCACATCTTCCGCTATCTCCTTGGAAATTGTCAAGAATTACCCCTGAACTCTCTCATAGCATCAATCAGTGAAATAGAAAGCTGATCATCACCGTTGTAAACCCCTATATCTACCCCCGGTTTGTTGTCCCCATGATAGTCCGACCCTCCGGTGGTCAAAATCCCATATTTCTCTGCTACGGATCTGTAGTAGTGAACCTGCTCATCCGTATGGTCCGGATAGTACACTTCTATGCCTTGCAGTCCCCATTGAACCAACTCCATTATGAGGGCTTCAAATTCTTTCGGACTTCGGCTCCCGAGGGTGCACGGATGGGCCAAAACAGGGATGCCTTTGGACTTCAGAACAAGACCGATGGCCTCCTCAGGATTAAAACGAAACCTGTCCGCATAGGCCGGCCGACCTTTTTTTAGAAACCGGTTGAATGCCTCTTGACGGGTAGCAGAATAACCCAGGTTGGTTAGAGCGGTAGCAAAATGGAGTCTCCCGATCTGCTTTCCACTTGAAAGTCGGAGGATATCACCATATTCCAGAGCAATGCCCGAAGCCCTCAACTTGTTCAATATCTTTGCATTTCTTTCCCGTCTTACCCCCTGTAAAAACTCCAGTTTTTCTTTCAGGAAATCGCTCTCTATGTCAAGACAATATCCCAGGAGATGCATCGATCCGCAAGAGTACTCCACGCTTATCTCCATACCGGGAAGAATACCCAGGCCAATGGCGGCGCCCTCATCTATAGCATCTTTGTTTCCTTCTACACTGTCATGATCCGTTATGGCGATAACCTTTAACCCCTTCTTCTTTGCATACCTTACCACCTCACGAGGGGTCAACGTACCGTCGGACACCGTTGTATGTACGTGCAAATCTATAGAACCCACTTTTGTGCCTCACCAGTTTAGTATCATCCCTAACCCTTGATTAGACCCATCGGCCTGATCCGCGCTACCTTCCGGCCGATACCTGCATTATGAACTACATTTACAACGTCAGTTACATCCTTATATGCCTCTGGCATCTCTTCTGCAATGGTGGTCTTCCCGGCTGAGCGAACCGTTATCCCCCTGTCTTTCAATTCTCTGACAATGGCCCTGCCTTTGGCGGCTTTTACTGCTTTACGCCTACTCATCACCCTGCCCGCCCCATGGCATGTGCTGCCAAAAGTCTCCTTAAAAGCACGTTCGGTTCCCACCATGACATAGGAATACCTTCCCATATCACCCGGGATCAGTACTGGTTGGCCTGCCAATCGATAGTCTCCGGGAACATCCGGATGATGCGGTGGAAAGGCCCGCGTGGCTCCCTTTCTGTGGACACAGAGCTTCTTTTTTTTTCCATGAACAACGTGTTCCTCAATCTTGGCTATGTTATGACACACGTCGTATATCAGGTCAAGCTGGAGGTCCTTAGGCCCTATCTTCATTACTTGCTCCATAGTCTCTCTGACCCAATGGGTTATTACCTGGCGGTTGGCGAAGGCATAATTGGCGGCGCAGGCCATAGCCCCCAGATACCTCCTTCCCTCTTCAGAGTCCACGGGGGCACAGCATAGCTGTTTGTCGGGAAGTTCAATGCCATACTTGGCAGAAGATTGCAGCATAACCCTTATATAATCATCACAGACCTGGTGCCCCAACCCCCTGGACCCGGTATGGACCATGATTGTCACCTGGTCCTCCTCAAGCCCCAGTGCTTTTGCCAATTCCTGATCATAGATATCCGAAACAAAACCTATTTCAACGAAGTGGTTTCCGGAGCCAAGGGTTCCCAGTTGAGCCGCGCCCCTCCTCAGAGCCTTTTCGGAAACGAGACTGGGGTCTGCATTCTGTAGGCATCCCCTCTCCTCGATATGCTCTAAATCTTCTTCTGTGCCATACCCCTGATTTACAGCCCACTCAGCTCCATTTAATAAGACCCTCTTTTCCTTTTCCCTGTTCAGCTTCAAATCCTTACGATGGCCCCCCACCCCGGACGGGATGTTGATAAAGAGGGTATCAACAAGAGCGCCTATCTTGTCCTCAATATCACTGCGAGTCAGTCCTGAGCGCATCAGTCTGACACCGCAGTTGATGTCGTATCCCACGCCCCCTGGGGAAACTACACCTTCCTTTAGATCGAAGGCGGCAACACCTCCGATTGGAAACCCGTAGCCCCAATGGATATCCGGCATTGCCAGGGAATGACCCACTATCCCGGGAAGCCATGCTACATTGGTCACCTGGAGAAGACTCTGGTCGTTCCTTATGTCTTCCAACATCTTCTCGTCAGCATAGATGATTCCGTCCGTCTTCATTTTGCCGGTCTTAGGTATCCTCCACCGGTAGTCATCTATCTTCTCAATCTCTATGGAATGTGTAGAGTTTTTTTGATTCATATCTATGGCCTTCTCTCAAAGATCAAGTATTACCCTCGATGTCCATCTATCTTCTTCTTCTCTTACCTGAATCTGATGATAGGTAACAGCCTTTATCTCTGTTTTTATGGTATGATGACCTTCCTTAAATTTTTCGCCATAAACAGTCGCTTTGAGACTTTTACTTCCTATCTCTTCGATCTCGAAACGTTTGAAGAGCGATCCCTCCACATCATGTAGATACAAGAGTTCTCCCAGCCAGGTTACCATTAATTGTTCCAGGTCCTCTCCATCCACAACCACTCGTTTCTTCATTGACTCCGCCACTTGGGACAGGTCACAGATTATTTCAAATAATGCTTCTCCGGCGTTCTCAAAGAGTTCCTTCAGATCCTTGCCATAGATTTCCAACCCGAGGTCTGCAGTGTGATCTATAAGCTCGTACTTCTTCATTCACCCTCCAGAGAACCGCTTTCCGTGAATTCAACACCTTCACGCTTCATCTCCTCAATGGCCGCTTCCCCGGTCTCTTTTGTCACACCTCTTACCGCATCTGAGATAACGATTACCCTAAATCCTTTGCTCAAGCCGTCAAGAGCCGTGGCCTTCACACAGACATCCGTGGCCAATCCACAGAGATATATAGTCTCTATCCCCTTCGAGTCTAAGATGGTCGAGAGTTCCGTTCCCTGGAAACCGCTGTAGGCCTCCTTATCTTTCGATGTGCCCTTCCGCACAAAATGTTTTATCCTGTCCGTCTTAAGGCCTTTATTGAGTTCCGCCCCCTCAGTTCCGGCTACACAATGAACCGGCCATTGACTTACAAAGCTGCAGTGATTGGGGGGATGGTAGTCTTGAGTAGCTATGACCAGTTCGAGTTTGTCGATCAACCGATTGATTATCGGTATAATCTCCATGGCCCCGGGTACCTCTAGAGGACCCCCTTCACAAAAATCATTCTGCATATCTACTATGATCAAGGCATCTTTACTCATTTATAAATAGCCCTCCGGAATTTCTGCATTTCTGCGTAGTTCTTTCCGCGGCTTATTTCAACCTCGTCTCTAAGGACCGATATACCCGCGGGGAGTCTGACAGATAACGGTCTTGAGCCCTGTGTCCTTCAATATTTCATGAACACGCTTCATCTCCTGATACGTGGGAGGGGAAATTCGACTCCTGAACTCGGGCACATAATTGTTGGCACAGACCTGGACATAAGGATCGATCTCGGATATTTTTTTTCCAATACCAGCTATTTCTTCCAACGAGATGAAATCATGATTATACGGAATCCCAATACCCAAGAAAACCTTTTCCTTGTGACAGCGTGTTAAGTATTCCACTGCGTTCCAGGCAACATCTCGATACTTATCGGCAAGTTCCCTATCTTCCAGACCTGTTATCCGCATAAACGTGTCACTATTCAAAGACTTGAGGTCTATGCCTACATCGGTCATTCCTGCGTCAACGAGTTCATCTATGTAGTCTTTCGTAAGTAATGAACCGTTTGTATCCACATGAAAACGGGCATTTGTGTCGGGATTGCGCCTCTTGAGTTCTTCTATAAACTGGACTAGCCATGGTCTGTTCAGGGTGGATTCACCCCCGGAAATTCCCATCCGGTTAACACCTACTTGTGCCCTCATCATAGACATGTTCTTGGCTGCCTCTTTTGGTGTCAGTGTAGAGCCTTTTCCCCGGTAGGCGATCTTCCAGTTCTGGCATTGAGGGCATCTGAAGTTACACCCCCCCGCAAAACAAATTATCTCAAGAATCTCAAAGGGATCTTTCCTGAGATGCCACGGTGTGCCTACACCGCCGGCGGGATGTCCCATGAAATTCTCTATGATCCTTACAGGCACCTTACTTTCTGAAGCTCTGGTGCTAATCTTCATGCCATCCCTTGCTTCAGTTACACAAGCCGGTTTCAATATACCGTCAATTTCGACCATACAACTCCCGCAACCACCAACCCCGCAGGGTGCAAATATCCCCGGCTCTGACGTCAAGTCGGCAAATCTGTACCCAAGTTCACGCAATGCTTCTTTCACGGTTATACGTTCAGATACATTCCTCTGCTCACCATCGACCTCGATCGTTACCTTGCCTTTTCTTACCTCCTCCACCATTATTATCGCTTCGTTGGGACATGCAAGGGCACACGCACCACAGCCGACACAGATCTCTTTTTCTGCTCCGGGGCAGGCAACGATCTCAAAACATGCACCACAGCGGGTGCATCTTTCTCGTATGTGTTGTGCTACATATAACATGAACCCCTCCTAATATCTCCCTGTAGGTTGATCTCATTATAGACTCGCACACTTCAGCGGTCAACTCAATTATGTAGCCTCTTAAAAAAGCCACTGCATGGAAACTTTCTCCTGCACACTTTCTCAAGAATGCATTAATGGGCGGGCACTATGTAAGCTCGTGAGCAAGAAGGAGGTGGTGTCCCGTGTCACTTGAACGGGTATCCATGACTCGCATTACAGAGAACATCATAAAACCTTTTACATTCCAAGTGTCAATATGGTATTCTTTTTAATAATTGTGTCTTCACAAAGTGTCGGGGTACGGTCAGCGAGAATCCAAGCGCCCCTTTAGGGGCAACAGTAAATTACCAAGAGTTTATATGGAAACAATCAATATTTTCATGCTGCGTTATGTCTGCTGGACATTGGAAGTATTGCGAAGCCACAAAATAAGTGTTTATGGAGACCACACAGATGGAAGAAAAGAGCAAGAGAGGGTCAACAATAGCCATACTTACAGGTGGTGGAGATGTGCCGGGGCTTAATCCCTGCATTAAGACCCTGGTTTATCGTGCGCGTTTTGAAGGCATTAAAGTCATAGGAATTAGAAGGGGCTGGGCCGGTATTCTAGAGTACAACCCGGATGATCCAGGAACAACGATCAGGTGTATCCAGGAACTGGAAACAGCAGAAGTAAGAACCATAGACCGTTCCGGAGGCACATATCTACACACATCTCGAACCAATCCCAGTGCTGTGAGAGAGAAGGATGTACCGGATTTTTTGAAGGAAGCGTTCAAGAAAGGGAAACAAGATTTCACAGACCATGTCTTGAAGAATCTGGAGCACCTTAAAATCGACGCCATTATTCCCATTGGGGGCGATGATACCCTCAGTTTTGCGGAGAGGTTAAGCAGGGAAGGATTTGCTGTAATTGCCATCCCCAAGACAATGGATAATGACGTCTTTGGAACAGACTATTGCATCGGTTTTTCCACAGCCGTTGCCAGAAGTGTCAGTTTTATACATTCATTGAGAACCTCTACCGGTTCACATGAGAGAATCGCCGTTATTGAGCTATTTGGCAGGTATTGTGGTGAAACATCCCTGATAGCCGCATATCTGGCGGGCGTGGAGCGTGCCCTTATCCCCGAAGTTCCCTTTGATCCAAAGAGGTTGGCAGGGCTCATCATGAAAGATAAAAGGGCCAATCCCAAGAATTATGCCATGATCACTATTTCGGAAGGGGCAAAGATGGTAGGGGGTGACATGTTTCTCTTCGGAGAATCCGATGCCTACGGTCATAGAAGATTGGGGGGGGTCGGGGAGGAAACCGGGGCCGTTCTGAAGGAACTCACAGGAGAGGATGTGCTCAATCAGCGGCTTTCCTACCTAATGCGGAGTGGAACGCCTGACTCCCTCGATTTGATGGTTGCTGTTAATTTTGCCAATATGGCTGTAGACCTTTTCCAAAAGGGTGCTTTTGGGCGCCTTATTGCACTGAACAGGGGAATATACACAGATATTCCCCTAAGCACCATTACCACGGGCCAAAAAAGGGTAGATATCCGAGAACTCTATGATGTAAACGAGTATAGACCCAGGGTCCGTCATGTTGTTGGCAAGCCCATGTTCTTGTATTAGCGTGTGTCCGCGTTCACTCCTCTCCCCCCTGCAGGCGTTTCATGGCCTCTGTGAAGCGCAACATGGTTTTGGAAAGAGCCCCACGGGGTATCATAATTTCGATCAGCTGAAACTTACCTCGATCTGCGGTGGCCCGGGTCAATGCCTCCTGCAGTTCTCGCCGGGTTCTTACCCTTATCCCTGTGCCGCCGAGACCCTCCGCCATCTGCGCAAAGCCCCACTCATCCCGCTCGTTGAATTTCGATTCGGGTTGGAAGGTCCGCAGCATCTCCCAGCTGCAGTTGTTGAATAATAGGACAATGGGGTCCCAGCCGTAATGGCGGCAGTTGCCCAGTTCCCAGCCGGTCATCTGGAAAGCGCCGTCACCCACCAGGACCAACGGACGACGGCCTGTAGCCACTTGTATGCCGAGTCCCGCGGGAACTCCGAAGCCCATACTGGCGTAATAGCCCGGCGCCACCAAGTCCGTGTTCTCCATGTCCAGGGCTGTGAACATGCAATCCCCAACATCGACGGCCATCGGCATGCGGCCCACTCTGTCCATAAGGTCATTCACACATTTGGCGATGTCCGTGGGTGTAACGGGCTGGTCATCTGCTTTGAGGCCACGGGGATAAACCGGTTTCGGAGTTCCTTTTGCGTCGGCGCGATCCTTGAGCCGCTCCAGCAAGGCGTCCACCAGGGAGTTCAATGGGATATGGGGGTAGGTATGATAGCCAAGGCTTACACAGCCCTCAAGGGCTTGGATGCTTCTGCGCAGGTCGATTTGCTGTTCCGACACGCCAAGGTTTGTATCGGACAGGATAACGCCCAAAAGTAGCAGGGCATCGGACTCTTCAACGAGACGGGTTATCTCCGCCGTGCCCGCCATACCCATGTAAGTGCCGAGCAGAGGCGCGTCGGAATCGGCAAGGAGTCCTCGGCCCATAAAGCCGGTTACCACGGGCAGTCCTAGTTTGCGAGCCATTTCCGCGACCTTGTCTTCCAGGTTGTAACGACGGATCTCAATACCCACCATCAACACTGGGGATCTCGCTTTGGCCAAGCGCAGCAGGATCTCATCAACACAGGCCTCAAGTGCATCGGGATCGGGGGGAATGGGTTTAACAGGCGTCACGGGTCGGCAGGGTTCAAAAACCTTGTCGCGCGGCAGTTCAATATAGACCGGTCGGGAATCTGTACGGCAACTGGCTAAAACCCTTGCGATATCCTCAGGGGCTCGGCGTAAATCGTCGAGTCTTGTTTGATCGCAAGTGACTTCCTTGTATATCTCAAATTGAGAGTCCACGGTCTTCGCCTGGTGGTGGAGCAGAAGACCGGCATGACTTTCGCCCTCGCCCGGGCCACCGGAGATAACAACCACCGGGGATTTTTCAGCATAGGCGGCCGCCACCGGATTGACCATATTCAGCGCTCCGGCCCCATAGGTTACGCTCGCTACGGAAATGGCGCAGTTAAACCGCGCGGCCGCATCCGCTGCAAAGCCAACGGCCGGCTCATGGCTCAGAGTGTAAAGGGGAAGAATGCCCGATTCTTCGATTACCTTGAAAAATGCAAGAACGAAATCACCGGGAATCCCGAATATTTGTCTTGCGCCGTGGTCTTTCAACGCGTGAAGCAGCGCTTCTGCCGTGTTCATAATAACCTCCTCCCTGCCAGGCACACTTGGTGTCTCTCAAATCGAGGATCAGGTGGCTAGGCCACCTGATCCTCAATCCACTCTTTTCAACTCTTTTACTACAAAATCATAGGGTTCGTCAATCATTTCAAAAACAATTTTTAATTTGATTTTATAACCTTAATTATATATAGATAGTGACTGACCGAAACCTAGAAAAGCCTTTAATTATAAGGAATTAATGATGCACTCTGGAAATGAAGATTTTGAGCCGTCAGTTATCAGCCCTTAAAATAAGGATTTCCGCCATTTAGCTGAATGCTGATCGCTTACCGCTGATAGCTGTCTCAATCTTCAAAATACCATGTGTAAGGTAATTAAGAAATGGCACTACTTAAGCTAAAGCCTGTTTCAGATTTTCTTGGCCTCCAAAGAAGCACTATCGGTATGCTTTGCATGGTCATCCTTGTGGGCATGGGTGAAAAGATGGCTGAGAGGTTTCTGCCCATCTATTTGATGGCCCTGGGTGGTGGTGCTTTGTCCATTGGGCTTCTCAACGGTCTCGATAATCTGTTATCCGCACTCTATTCTTTCCCAGGAGGATACCTTTCCGACCGCCTCGGCACCAAACGGGCATTACTTGTCTTCAACATCATTGCTATGAGCGGATTTCTTATTGTCATTCTAGTTCCCTCATGGCAGTTCGTCTTGGTGGGGGCGGTCTTTTTCCTGTCATGGACTGCCGTATCTTTACCGGCAACCATGAGCCTTGTAGCGAAAGTGCTGCCCACGAACAAACGAACCATGGGGGTTTCTATGCACTCCTTTGTTCGACGTATACCTATGGCTCTTGGGCCGGTTCTGGGTGGTTTCTGCATCGGCATTTGGGGAGAAGTGAACGGCGTCCGATTTGCTTTTGTAGTCGCCTTTTTCTTGTCATTTGTGGCAGCGATTTTACAACAGGCGCTCATAGAAGAGGACGCGTCTGAAACAGCGGGCAATGGAGACCCCCACACACCGGAAAAGAACCCATTACGGCTGTTCCGCGAGATGTCACCGTTTCTCAAACGATTACTTGTTTCCGACATTCTCGTCCGGTTTTGTGAACAGATACCGTATGCTTTCGTAGTGGTATGGTGCATGAAGACGGTTACATCGCCAGTAACGGCTTTTCATTTCGGTATCCTTACCAGTATTGAAATGGCGACAGCCCTGCTCATCTATATTCCGGTGGCCTATTTTGCTGATCGAACCGCGAAGAAACCCTTTATTGTTACCACATTCGTCTTTTTCACTCTCTTTCCACTGGTCCTTCTCTTCTGTCAATCCTTTACATGGCTCATATTTGCATTCATCTTGCGGGGGCTCAAGGAGTTTGGAGAACCGACACGAAAGGCCCTCATCATGGACCTGGCACCCGAAGACCGAAAGGCGGCCATGTTCGGCCTTTACTACCTCATGCGTGATGTGATCGTGTCAGTGGCCGCCTTTGGCGGGGCCTTCCTGTGGCAGATAGGCCCAAATGTCAATTTCCTGGTTGCTTTCTCGTGCGGTCTTTCAGGTACAATTGCTTTTGCCCTGTGGGGGAAAGATTTCGACCTGTGCAGTTAGTCGAAATGGTTATGGCGGGCAGTAAAGTTTTAATCGGGCAGGGACCTTGCTGTTTTTATCTAGAACTACGATGCGCTTTTTTTCGACCTTCTTCATAATCTCCTGCATAGTTTCGATATAGATCATTTTCCTGATAGAATCACCCTTCCCACGATTCTGATCAAGAAGACGTGTAAACCGATCTGCATCACCTTCGGCTCGTAAAACCACACCTCGCTTATATCCTTCTGCTTCCTGCAAGATCCGATTTGCATCCGCTTTGGCCGCTGGTATTTTTTCATTCCGGTATGCCTCAGCCCCATTGATCATTTTAATACGGTCGATACCGGCTTTTACTACATCGGAGAAGAAATTCTGTATTCGATCCGGCGGTTTAATGTCGCGCAGCTCAATAAACGAGAGATTCAGACCGCTACGGGCATCATCCAGCCTTTTTTGAAGCTCAACTTTAATATAGCTTGAAATCTGCTGCTTGCCGCGGGTCAAGGAATCGCCAATCGGCATCCTGGCCAGGCAGCGGATAATAGTGTTGGCAGCCATGCTGCGCAGCATAATATCTGTGTCTTTCACATGAAAAATATAATCAAAGGGATTGGAGATGTTATATTGAATAACGCATATTATATTGACAAGATTATTGTCACCTGTCACACAGTATGAATCGAGCCCGGTCATTTCGACGAAGGCCCTTGAAGTCGAATTCAGACTTGAATAAGCGGAATAAAAATCATCTATCACCATTCTGTTAACAATTCGTGTCGGCACTTTGGTTACCCGGTCGATGGGCCAAGGAAACGCAAAGTGAATTCCTGGCTGAATTTTGTCATTCAGAACCTTTCCGAATCGTTGCAAGATGCCTATCTCATTGGAAGAAACGGCATAAATACCAGAGCAAAGGTAGAGTATGACCAAGCATACAATAATCCAACGCAGAAAAGATATTAGATGAACATAGGCCTCTATAAAGGTTTGCCGCATTCTGTTCCCTTCAATGCCCATCCTTTTTATGTCCGTATAAGTTATTGAGATACTTGAAAATATACGAGTCCGTAGACAGGACAAGCGTACTTTTTTGGCTTAGAATGTCTTTGTATGCTTCCATTGATTTAATGAACTCAAAAAATTCATTATCCCGGCAATAGGCCTCAGAATAGATTTTGAGGGCTTTTTGATCGCCTTCCCCCTTCAGAATTTCGGCCTGTTTGTATGCCTCGGCAAGTATCTCTGTTACTTCACGGTCGGCTTTAGCCTTGATTTTGGTTGCCTCCTCACGTCCCTCTGCTCTGAACTTCATGGCCTCCTTTTCTCTTTCGGAGCGCATCCGGTTGTAAACGGCATCGGCCACAATGGTTGGATAGGCAATTCTGCGTATTCCTACCTGGACTACTTCAATCCCGTACTTATCCTGTGCACTCGTATCAGTGTTTCTTAAAATACGGCTCTCGAGAGCGGCGAGCTTTACCTCAGTAGGATTTGTATTAATGACATTGCTTAGCTTAAAATCACCCAAGGCGTTGCCTAGCTGTGAATTAATCATGTCCCCCAGCTTCTGGGTAGCGTTTTCAGTATTTATCAGTGACTGAAAGAAGAGAAGGGGGTCATGTACACGCCAGCAAACATAGAATGTAAGAACAATAGGATTTTTGTCTCCGAGTAAAAGCTGAATAGGTTGAATCGTAAATGAGTGAGTGCGGCGGTCTATCCGGTTTACGGTCTCAAGAAAACCCGGACGCTTCCAGTTGAAACCGGCAGTTTTAATGGTATCGGTTGGCTTGCCAAACTGTGTTAAAATCACATATTCCCTTTTCGATACTGTAAAGCTGCTAATACACACGAGCAACAGAAGGGATGCAACTGTCGCACAAATGATGAAGAAATATCTCATTTCTAATCACCTCCATTCAAATCTATCGCACCAAAACTATCAAAATCCATCCATATTTCCGGCTCACCTGCCGTTGGGTCGATAACAATTTTTGTTTTTTCTTTTAAGACATCCTTAAGAGTTTGGAGATGGATACGATACATGGCAACTTCTTTTTCTATTCCGGATGCCGGCAGGGAGAGGTTGAAGCGTGTTGCCTTACCTTCCGCTCTTTTCTCTCGGTCTATAATATAGCTTCTGGCTGTCTCGAGTTTTTTTATAGCCTTGCCGCGGGATTCCGGCACTATGTTGTTTTTATAACTTAAGGCATCATTTATTATGTTTTGTTTCTCCTGGTATCCTGCAATGACCCTTTCGAAAGAATCTGCTACTGAAATCGGAGGATGGATATCCTTGAAATTTACAGAAAGCAGTTCTATGCCGCTTTCAAGTTTGTCCAGGCTGCTTTGAAGCAGTGTCAGCATTTCCTCTTCTATCCTTTTTCGATGTGTTGTTGCTATATCATAAAAGGTTTCCTTAACAAAAAGAGCCGTGGCAACCTGGTGGCCCACTTCATTAACAAGCATTCTTGGATCTATATTTTCATAAAGATACTGGAATACATTTTTAATGCGATAATGTAGAACGATGTAAGGATAGAAAAAGTTATTGTCTCCGCTCAGGAAAGGTTCCTCAGTTCCGTGCTTTCTTGACCATATGAGGGCTCTGTTCTGTTTGTCGCTAATATTGCCGATATTCAATTCTTCAATGTAGGTAGTTTTTATTTTTTTTACCCGATCCACGGGCCACGGCAGCTTGCTATGAAGTCCGGGACCAATCGGACTGTCTACATTCAAAGGTCTGCCGAAGCGTTCAATAATAGCTTTCTCACGAACCCCAACCGCAAAAAATGCCGTAAAAAGATAAACAATACTGAGAAAGAGGAAGGAAAGTATGAGGGCCTTTGCTTTAATTCTTCTTTTCTCTGTTTTGCCGAATTTTGCTTCAAAAAGGGAGCCTGCTTTTTCTGCGGCCCGTTGCATGGCGATCCTGTCAAAGAGGGATGCTATTATAGTTAAAGACCGGTACTTGAAAAGATACTCTGATTGACAGCGAAAAAAGATTGTGGCTACATTAACAAATGTTTCAAGGGCAAAAGAAAGGATGAAAAGGGCTATCAATCCAGCCACCCAACGATCAAGATTCAAGCCCATGGAATAAACGATCAGGGAAAAGCCGGTCAAAAGCGATGCCGTCATATCCGCCTTTGCATGCCTCCCATCAGTGACAAGCCCGATGGAACCCTCCTTTTCACCAATACGGGTCTCAAAATAATAGATGAAATAGGAACCTGTTGAAAATATCAAGAAGAGGATGCCTGACACCAGCGGATTTCTTATTGTAAGCGATTCTGCATAAATAAACTTTCTGAGAAGGAGCCCGGCTACAATCGTTAACAGAATTCCGATACCGAGAGAAACGAGCATCTCCATTCTGTTTGGGGCATTTTGTGAGGTAGCTGCGGGATCATCGGAAGATTTCTCGTCATGTTTCTGTGAGTCTATGGCTGACCTTCTTACAGCAATTAAGACCAGTCCGCTCGTTGCAATGTCACTAAAGCTGTGCCATGCTTCTGCCAGTATTGCCATACTGCCTGAAAATGAATAGAGCAGGAACTTGATACAGGTCAGAAAGATATTCATTACCATCACCGCGGTAGCGGTCTTGACCTTTATATCGTGCCCTTTTAACTTGTCAGAGTTTGATTGTTCAGCCATAATCTAGTAATGGATTACTCCTGACGGGGGTTAAGTGTGAGACGGATTACTTTAGTGGTCTGCATATTTGTAAACCTATTTTGACCCATCCATATCGATCTTAGACTAGTTTCCATCCAGAAATGGGCCTTTTCCCCCTGAGCTGCGTTCTCCTCGGGTTTCCACCTGCGACGTACGCTAATGTACGCCTCGGCGAAAACCCTCGTGCGGCCTTACTCAGAGAAAATTTTTCTCATTTCTGAATTGGAAACTTGGTTCGTGACTTTCTTGATGAAGACTCCATTTAGGCACTAGACTACCAATATCTATGGGACTTGTAAAGGCCTTTAGTGGCAGAGATGCCATGGATAAATCTGCCCATGCCTTTCTGACGCGGATGAATAGTCCCCTCCGTATTCAACAGGACACGATGGATAATAACATTTTGCACCTTCTGAAAAAATCCGGGCAAGAGTAACGAAGGGCCATCAGTAATCTGCCCTGATTAATTGAGCAGCTGTTACTTTTTTCTTGACAAACATTGATAGCTCTTTTAAATTTACAAACTCATTTTGGAAAAAAGTGTGACAAACAGTTCTATTTGCATATCATTAGTTTTCAACGATTTAGCAGTTTTTATGCATTTCAACACAGGAGGTTTCATGACTCTCAATGAAATTATGGATATGTTGTATAGCACGCTTCAGACGACAGGGCTATATAACCTTCATTGGAAGATCTTTATTATGTGGGGTGTGGGCTGTCTCTTTGTATATCTCGCGATCGTAAAAAAATATGAACCACTGTTGCTTCTCCCCATCGGTTTCGGAATCTTTATCGTCAACTTCCCCCTGGTTCCCCTGATGGGCTACTCTCATGACCACCCACAACTCCTCCAGGTGTTTTACCACTATGGTCTCAAATGGGAGGTTATGCCCTGCATTATCTTTTTGGGTTTAGGGGCCATGACCGATTTCGGTCCCCTTATCGCAAATCCTAAAACCCTGTTTATCGGCGCCGGCGCACAGTTAGGAGTTTTCATCACTTTTACCGGCACTGTGCTGGTTGGCTTCACGCTCAAGGAAGCTGCCTCCGTGAGCATTATTGGAGGCGCTGATGGTCCAACAACCATTTACTTAACCCAGCACCTTGCACCCCAACTCCTCGGGCCAAATGCGCTGGCAGCCTATTCGTACATGGCCATGGTTCCTCTCATCCAACCTCCTATTATGAGGCTCATGACCTCTAAGGCGGAGAGAAGTATCCGCATGCGTCAGTTGCGACAAGTTTCAACGCGAGAGAAGATCCTTTTCCCCTTAATAACTTCAGGCATAATTGCGCTCCTCGTTCCTAGTGTCATCCCTTTGATGGGCATGTTTATGCTCGGCAATCTGATGAAAGAAAGCGGTGTTGTGGAGAGACTAACAGAGACAGCCCAGGGTTCGCTCATGAATATTGTTACCATACTCTTGGGCATTTCAGTAGGGGCCACAATGCAAGCGGACAAATTCCTGAGCTGGAAGCCGCTTTTCATTTTCGGTTTGGGCCTCGCAGATTTTGTAGTCTGTACCATAGGTGGGATCTTGACCGTAAAGATTATGAACCTGTTCTTAAAAGAAAAGATCAATCCTCTTATTGGCGCAGCCGGGGTTTCTGCAGTCCCAATGGCAGCACGGGTTGCTCAGACTGAAGGTATAAAATATGACAAGACGAATCACCTTCTGATGCACGCGGTAGGACCGAACCTCGCAGGCGTTATAGGCTCAGCGTCGGCAGCGGGAATGTTTATTGCCATGTTTGACTGAGGGTATGGTTTCCTTGAGAAAACCCTCAGATCAAGTGATACATAACGTATATCTAAATCACATGAAGGGTTGAGAATGAAGAATTATGTGCTTTTTATCTTGATTGTAGTGTTGTTTTTCCCGATTTACTCGATTGCCGAAGATTTTTTAGGAGTTCCCGTTATCCATGAAGGAAGGACTACAAAAAAAACCGGCGACCGATTGGAAATGAAGGTTAATTTATCTCATGATGAGGTAGTTACATTTTACAGGGGCGCTTTGGAGGGCTTTAAGGACATCAAGTATCGTGAGTGGAGAGATGCCACCTATATTGAAGACGATGGGAGTCGACCCTGGCATTCCATCACCATATCAAAAAAAACAGGGAAGGAAACCACCATTACTATAGTGAAGGACAACTGGACTTGGATAATCGGGACCCTTGTCCTTAGGTATATTGGGGTTTTTGTGGTACTGACGTTCCTGTTCCTTGGAATGTACATCTCGGGAAAAGTCGTATCCGGTCTGGTCAAAAGGACTGAGGCAAGAAACGCAGCCGGCTGAAGTCAAATCATCTTCCTCAAACGGTTTAGTAGTCCTGTCGTGGATAGTCTTTTTATCCTGGTAAACACTCAACTGGTGTGCCCCTAAGAATTTCCCTCCCCTAATCCCTCCCATCAGAGTTCTTCTGGTTTGACAGGTTCAAGAGCGTAATCTCCATTGTTATTTTCTACCATATGAACAAACACCAAGGGAAAGGATAACCCGCGCCGTGTATTTGGCCAAAGGCTTTTATCCTGAGTGGACATGAAAAAGGAAAGATGGGGGATTGATTATCACAAATTAGACATCAGGGAGGTTCTTGACTCTATACCCATGGGAGTGGCTCTCATTGGCCTTGACCTTCGCATTCATACCATGAATCGCTTTATGGAGGCCATTACCGGCGTCGATCGAGAAGATGCCTATGGTGTTCCCTGCCGGTATATCTTGAGAAACAGCCTTTGCACGAAGAAATGCCCGGCTACAGAGAATGTGGGAAAGGAGGACTCTATCAGCGTAGAGGGGGATATCATCAACCTGGCCCGGCAGAAGATACCTGTTATGATCAATATCTCGGAATTGCAGAACGTTGATGGACAACGTGTTGGATTCATTGAAACAATTGAAGACATATCTCTGGTAAAGGAAGTTGATCAGAAGATCCAGGATCCCTACCATCACTACAATATTATTGGACAAAGCCCTCAGATGGAAGAGATCTTCAGTACACTGCAACTCATATCTCAAACTGATTCCTCGGTCTTTATAACCGGCGAAACCGGCACTGGAAAGGATTTGCTGGCAGAGGCGATACATCACTCTTCCGGTCGAGCCAATGGACCTTTCATTAAGATCAATTGCGGTGCTTTGCCTGAGAACCTTTTGGAATCTGAGCTGTTTGGACACAGACGCGGGGCATTTACGGGGGCGATTGAAGACAAACCCGGACGATTCCGTCTGGCTAACAATGGAATTATCTACCTCACGGAAATAGGCGATCTTCCATTACCCCTCCAGGTCAAATTGCTGACGTTCCTCGATGATAAGGAGTTTTACCCCCTCGGTAGTAACAAACCGGTGAAATCGAACGCCAGAGTCATAGCTGCGACGCACAGGGACCTGGATGAGATGGTGAGGCAGAGGACGTTTCGACAGGATCTGATGTTTCGTCTGAAGGTTGTCCAGATTGAATTACCCCCATTGAGGGAGAGGGGGGACGATATCAGGCTCTTGATGAATCACTTCGTCCAGCACTTCGCCAAGACTTTTAATAAACGGATAAAAGGATTTTCCTCCGATGCTATCCCGGTTATGTTGAATTATCCGTATCCCGGCAATGTTCGGGAGTTGAGAAACATAATAGAATTTGCCGTCAACCTGTGTCAGGATGACACGATCCATTCTGCCCACCTCTCCTCATACTTGAATGAATCTTTGGCCGTTAATAAACCGGAAACCGTTGATAGGATAAGGCATCCTTATTATTCGCCGAACCCCTTTCTGAAGAGAAGGTCTCTCTCCAAAGGTGCCAACCCATTCGATTGGGATGAGATGGAGAGGCATATGATTATAGAAGCCCTTGCCCAATCCAGAGGGAATCGCACGGGCGCGGCCAAGCTTCTGGGGTGGGGCAGATCCACGTTCTATCGAAAGATGAAGAAGTACCGGGTTGGGTAGAAGGTTTAACCCAACTGCACAGGTAGAAAAATTTCCGGACAAGAGAAATTGTCGTAGGGGAGAACTATGACAGAAAAAGTCCTCATAACGATCTATGGAAAAGATGTGGCCCCCCGTTTTGATTACACATCCGAGATATTTATAGCCTCCCTAAACGATGGCAGAGAGGTTGTGGAGAGTAAGACGATAGTCATGACCTCTGCATCCGCAGAGGAATTATGCCATATGATCCTATCACAGGGCGTCACAGACGTAATTTGTGGTGGGATCGAAGATGAATTTTACCAATACCTCAAATGGAAGAGGGTGAGGGTCCTGGATTCTGTGATCGGTCCATACGAAGATGTCTTGGAGCTTTTTTTGGCGAATCGTTTGGCACAGGGGTCTAACCTGTTCGGAGCTTGACAACCAATCTCAAGCACAGCCTCTACGTGTTTCTTGCCAAAAGAAGGTCTTCACTAAACCAGTGCCTAAAGAAAAGGTAAGGGGGGGTTCGACCTGTGCAGTTGGGCAGGTGTGCCGCTTACCGGCTGGTTGTTTCGTTTGCTTCTTATGAACTACATTCTGGCATAATGCTGTAGGTGTAAGGGGATGACAAGTCTCGTCTGTATATTAGAATGTCGGCCAGGTCCTTACGTATAACAAGCAAACGAAACAAGCAGCCGGCGCTTAACTTTATCATCAAAGCCACTTCAAGATACTAGGTTGTGTAACTGCACAGGTCGGGGTTTTTTGCTGTCAAAGGGATAGCCTCGGGTCCTGAGGGAGCATGCCTCGGGCGGTGGAATGTATGATAGGATAGTCATGTCTCGATTGAAGGTATTGCTGGTTGATGACGAAGAGGAATTTGTAACTACGCTATCCGAGAGGATGGCACTAAAGGGTGTCGAACCGGAGACGGCTTTCAGCGGTGACGATGCCCTGGCAAGGGTTGCCGAAAGACCACCGGATATTGTTGTGCTGGATGTTGTTATGCCCGGGTTAAACGGTTTTGACGTGCTCAGGGAGATTAAGAGGATATTGCCTCATATCCCGGTAATCCTTCTTACAGGGCGCGGCTCTACCAGAGACGGGATCGAGGGTATGCGGCAGGGTGCCTTTGATTACTTGATGAAACCTGTCGACATAGAGGATTTATTGGCGAAGATCAATGAGGCGGTGAATCACACATGAAGGTGAATCCATCTACCGTAACGATTTGAAACAGTTTTGTGTCCAGCATTTTGTCCCATACTGTACCATTTAGATACAGCATCTATGTGTAAATCTCCTAACCAATTGTTTCTTCGGGTTTGTTATTAGTGGCATGGCTTTTGCTACTATCGGCCTTCAGCGCATTTTAAAACCCCCTTTCATTGCCGTGAATTGTCAATCTTTGGTGCCTCATGTCCGCCTTCCGGGATTCTAAGGACAGGGCTTGTGGCCTCAACCAGGGACGAGTCTGAGGTTAGAGTTTCCATACCCAGCTTCATTGGGGAAAACTCCCGGGACAGGCCGATACAAGATCGTCAAAGGTTTTTCTAAAGGTGTCCCTGGCAGGGAGGAAATAAAGAAAAGATTATCAAGGCGCAGAGGTAAATATTTATTTTGTTCCTATGGGAGACGGTTGAATTGAAAGTTATGTTGGTAGATACGAACGCCACATTTATGGAGAATCTCTCTGAAAAACTCAAGG
>JAUXHQ010000139.1 GCA_030621455.1 Deltaproteobacteria bacterium | reverse complement strand
GCCAAAGCCGAGGGTATTCGGATCCTCATGACAGGACATCCCGTTGAGACATGCATTTCAGCCCTAAGGGCGGCCTCGGAAAACAAGGCATCGATGCTACAAGACATCGAGGCCAAAAGACGCACGGAGATCGACGCCATTAATGGGGCCATCGTGGAAAGGGGTGAGAAATTAGGGATCCCGACTCCGGTGAACAGCGCCCTGACCCGACTCGTAAAGGTTATGGAGGCTCAATACGCAGGGTCTTGACTTAACCTTTTACTCCATCAGGAAGGAGGTGAATAGGTACTTACGGCTGTATGAAGACTCGGTAAAAACTGATGTTTAATTCTTACTCGATGAATCAAAAGGAGGGAGTCTATGAAGAAATGGGTAGTCTTTGTTGGGATATTGTCGGTATTAACTCTTGCCTTGTCAGGGTGTACATATTACAGGCCCTACCAAGGGGTGCCCTTGGCATCGCTCGATGGGGTTGAGGTGGTTGGCACTACTGAGGGTGAGGCTTGTCGGAACTTCTTTCTTTGTATACCGGTTGGTGGAGAAAACACTCTAAAAGAAGCTATAGACGACGCACTCAGTAGAATTGGAGGGGATAGTCTTATAAATTACACTGTAGACATAAAGACAGGTACATTCCCAATCATACCTATTTTTTTCAAGCGTTGTACAATCGTGAAGGGAACTGCCGTCAGATTCAAAAAATAACCCTATGCGCATCATGAAAAAGAAGAAATCCACGCTGGGCAATGCCCAGCGTGGATTTCTTCTGAAAAAGCACAGACTACTTATCTCTTCTTCCTCTTCCCCTTCTTCTCGAGGATTTCCCTGGCAAATACCGCGGCGCTCAGGGCGCCTACTATTTGAGGCTCAAAGCATATGTTTGCCTTTAGCCCCTCTTTTTCCTCAATCCTTTTCGCGACTCCTATATTCTTTGCGATACCACCACTTATGACGAAGTCTGCCTCAATCCCTACCCTCTTTAACAGAGACTTAACCCTTTCCGCCAATGCCTCACAGGCACCCGCAAGCACGTCGTTCTTGTGTGCCCCTTCGTGGAGGTGCCCAAGGACCTCTGTCCTTGCAAAGACAACACAAGTGCTGCTCAGGGGCGCCAACCGCTCCTTTATGTCAAGGGATAGCTCCCCCATCTTCTCGAGGGGGGTCTCCAAAAGGTCCGCCATAATCTCCATGGATCTTCCCGCACCTGCGGCACATTTATCGTTCATCGCAAAGTTCGTTACCTTGCCCGTTGCATTGCATCGTATGGCTTTACAGTCCTGCCCACCCATGTCGAGTATCATCCTGACGCCGGGGAAAAACCAATGAGCGCCTTTTGCATGACACGTGATCTCCGTAATATTCTTGTCGGAAAAAGGGACCACGACCCTCCCGTACCCTGTGGATACGATATAGTCCATATTGTCAAGGGAAAGCCCGGCCCCCTTCAATGTCATATCCGTGACTTCTTGAGCGGTTTCACTGCTGTCAGGTCCGGTGGGGATCAAATTCCAGGCCAATATCTCATTATCCTTTAAGATGACCGCCTTACCTGTCAGGGACCCTATGTCTATCCCGGCAGTTATCATTTTTCCCCCTCCCCTTCTCCTGCCAGGAGAGCGGCTCCCAGCGCACCGAGAATCTCAGGTTCGTCCGGCACTATGAGCTCCGAACCCATCAACTCCTTCAAAATCGTTATGAGACCAAGGTTTTGGGCTATCCCGCCCATGACAACAAGTTGGCCCTCCAGGAGAATCCTGTTTGCCTGGCCACATATCCTTGAGGCGATCGATCTGTGAATGCCCCTCAGTATATCGTTCTTCGGTACCCTCCTGTGAATCATTGATACCACTTCAGATTCAGCAAAGACAGAGCACATGGATGTGACCTCAATATCCTGTGTTGCCTGAAGGGAGAGTTCCCCCATCTCTTCGGGTTTTACCCGTAGCGCTTTGGCCATTGCGTCTAGAAAAATGCCTGTGCCCGAGGCACATTTATCATTCAATGCAAAGTCAATGATGTTACCCTCCTGATCACATTTTATGACCCGACAATTCTCCGCACCTATGTCGATAACACCGTTCACTCCCGGACAGATATGACTAACTCCCTTTGTGTCACATATAATCTCTGTTGCCTGCGCTGACTCAAAGGGGACTTTTTTCTTACCGGCGCCCGTAGACACAAGGGATTCTATATCCTTGAAAGAGATACCTGCCTTTTCCAAGGCTGTATCCATCGCCTTTTTAACAGCCTCCGTCGCATCAACCCCGGTGCCCGACACCTCATGCGACATGAGCTGGTTTTCATTCAACAGTACGACCTTGGTGGCCAAAGATCCTACGTCTATCCCTGCCGTTATCATAGTCTACTCCTTTACAACATCTCTATGAAGGCCTGGACACGGGTCTTCAACTGTCCCAGTCCTGAGAGGCTGTGGTCTACCTCCAATGCCAATACCGGTGTCTCTTCCTCAAGCTTTTTCCTGAAAGTTGCGGACTCATACACAAAAGGATGACAGTACTTCACGTTGAAATAGATAATACCGTCAACAGCAAACTCCCCTATAACCTCCTGAAGGAAATCATACCTCTCTTCTGAGGGATGCATACAGGCACATACGGACCTCTCTAAGTTAAATCTGACAATAGCATCCATAGGGTCCTCATTGGGCTTCGTTTGATACCAGAAGTATTTCATCGACGTACAGAGGTCATCAGCCACCACGACCCCGCCCATATCTTCCACCAGTTCAATGAGTGTGGGATTATCAATAATACTTCCAGTAACCATAATCCTGGGACCGTCTGCGTCTTTAATCTCCCTTGTCTTCACTTCATCGATGAGCTGCAGCAACAACGCGTTGGTCTCTTCCTTGGGCATCAGGATGGCCGCCATCGATATCATTAAAGCCTCAGCCCCTGAAATGGGCGGGACATCCCTTCTCCTTAACCCATTCAGTTCCTTGAGCAACCTCCTTGTCTCATCATACAGATCTATTGATTCCCGTAGCGACGCGTCCGATATCTTGTTACCGCTCAGATCTTCCATCGTCTTCTTAAATCCTTCCAATTCGTGACGGTAAAATTTGAACGCTGGTTCATCGTACATCTTCTGCGGGTTGTTAAGCATATAACACGGTACCGAGTCTATGTAGGTAGTCCACATATTCTTAAGATGTCGCACAGCATCACATGTGTTTGACAATACCAGACCATCGAGAAAATCAAATTTGCCGTCGAGACCAAGATCGAATATATTCCTGACGAATTCACAGGCGCACGGTTGAAAATAGGAATCCGCCTTTGTTATGGGCTCGGGAGTACCTAAGGTAGCATAAGGTAACATGGCGGCGGCGTGGATTATTTCTTCCGGGACATATAAGCATCTGTATCCAATCACCTTCTTTCCCTTGGCCTTCCAATCCATTACTACCTGCTCGGGGGCATCCAAGATGCCTATCATCCTTTCCAGAGTTGTCATTGTTTACCTCCTTTTGCTTGCCAGCAGGGCTTCGATAAACGAATCAAGGTTGGCCTTTGAAGTCGCATCGTCGTATTCCCTTATATCCAAACCGTCGAGGTCAAAGATCGTTGTCGGCACGCCGCTATCTTCGTACACAGCATCTTTGACCGGTCTCATATATCCCGGTAAGAGTCCGCAGCTCCTCTTGACAACCCCTATAACCCCATCAATATGGAAGTCTTTTACAGTCTCCCTAATGAAATTCACCATATTCTCGGATATCGGGTTGACAATGTCAACAAGCGCTTTGTAAGCCAGACTCTCCAGCGGCTTATCCGGATCCATGATGGATGGGTCGTATGCCCCCCCTGCTATATACTCTATCATACTCTTTACCACAACAGCGCCATATTTCTCCACATAGTTCAAAAGCCCCATATTGTAAAAAGGTGGTACCCCAAACCATAGTAACCTCAACTTCTCATCGTCAAGGACGCCCTCTCCTCTTTCTACCTTCCCTTTCAGCTCTTTGAGTAACCTTTCAAAAAGCGTAACACCAAGCTGGGTTCCGGGTAATTGGATAAGCGGATACGCAGCAGTGAGGCCATCGACTGTTCCCATGGGTGTAGGCACAGCCTGTCTGCACTTGTCTATTTCGTTCCAGAGCAGGATGAGCTTCTTGGAAAGGCTAACGGCTTCTTTGAGTTTGTCCCAGTCCACAGTACCAAGCCCATGTTCAGACATGAAATCGAGGGTGCCCTTCAACTGCCCCGCATAGTACTCAATGGCGTAATCGGGGATATCCTTGCCCCAGGTGTTGATAGGTGCGTCAATGAAATAGTAAGGAACATTATGGTGATCAGCCGCATACAGAAAGGACTTGGACTCAGACATACAGGGAAGATTAGTGGCTATTATAAAGTCAGGATCAACGAAAAACTGGTCGAGATACGGGTCCCTCTCCGAAGCAACCGCGCACCCGAGAAAACACCTGTGGAATGCACAGACATCTCTCGAAAACCCCTCCTCTTCCGCCACTTGTATGTAATGGCCCGATAGTTGTTTTGCCCCCACCATGAGCGGCAGATGTTCCAGGTAGATCACATGCGCATCCATAGCATGAAAGATTTCTCTAGGCGTCAATCCGTACGACCAGATTATAGGTTTGCCTTCCTCCTTCGCTACCTTTACCCCTCCATAGTAAGCTTTGATAGCCTTACTTATCTCCGCTGTGGTTTCCAGACTTTTTTCCCCCGGGGTTGTCACTTTTGTTGTCATCTTCCACCTCCTAAGAGACTGGCCCTTCGGCCAATACCAGATTA
Organism: Deltaproteobacteria bacterium; assembly: GCA_030621455.1. Classification (GTDB taxonomy): domain Bacteria; phylum Desulfobacterota; class UBA8473; order UBA8473; family UBA8473; genus JAUXHQ01. The sequence goes on along the minus strand of JAUXHQ010000139.1, from coordinate 996 downwards.
GTCAGTAGCTTCCCAAAAAGCAGTGGTAATTCATTATACCTACGCGCAGTAGGTTACTTCTGTGAAAGAAGGTACCCCACTGTGCGGCTCACACCCCGGCTTTTTGAAAAGTTACCTTAATCATGCAAATATACCCTTCGATAACAGAGAGAGTTCTTCCAACGAGATTTCGGTATACAATGAACCTATGTCATCAAGGGTATGGGCGTCGCTATTTTTTAACAACACAAGGTTATACGTCTTGGCCACCTCCTCCACCTTTTCCTTGTTGATCTGGCCACCGTGAAGGCCGTTTCCTATCTCTATACCCTGGAGCAGTTTCGTATCATAGTCAAACCCCTTGTCCCCCGGGTAAGGATAGCTGGGATGAGGTAGGAATCTAAAGACAGAACCGTTGGGAAGAAATAGTTCCACCATCTCCGCCCATCCCATCTCTTTTACCGTTACCTCCCTCCCCGGAATTATCAATATCCGATTGTCAAGGTCCTCCTCAACTATCCTCTTCACCCAAAACCCATATTCTTTATCATCGTGTTCGGTAATAGCTATCCCATCCAACCCTCGCTCTTCCACCTTCTCCACGATCTCTCTGATTAGATCCTGATCAGGATGAAGTATCATACCTGTAGCTTCAAAACAGTGAGTATGTAAGTCGAACTTCAATTATATACTCCTTAGCCCTAAGATCTGAGTGATTTCAGGAAATATATACTCCAAGATAATAACTTATCTGATAATTTGTCAAGTCTAAAAAGTCTATATTACCCATGCCGGGCAATTCCAATTAGTGTACATCTACAAATGAGCTTCCGAGAAATTGGAGGCAAAGAAGTTTCCAAATCAGAGATGAGTAGTTTTTCGCAAGGTCAAAGGATTATGAGGAAAAAGACTGAACCCGGAAGAATATGCCCCTAATTCCATGAGGCGGACACAGAGATTATTGAAAAGTATTATTTCTAGAGGGAAACTAGGGGGATTTGTTGGGAGTAGGCCTCA
>JAUXHQ010000290.1 GCA_030621455.1 Deltaproteobacteria bacterium | reverse complement strand
ATCTCTAAGTATTGTTCAATCTTCAGGGTATCCACCACCTCTCCAAAACCATACTTGAAAAGCACAGTTAGAATCTGGCGGTAACGTTGGACATGGCGATAAGTGCGCCCGATCATACTGATTTTAGTGATAAACAAATTAATCTCCTTTCTGTGCGAGCGGTCTAACTCAGATCTTCGTCTCCTTCTGTCCTTCTGAAATGGCCTCTTGGGGGGGGGAGGCGGGAGTGTCCGTTTTCAAGCCTTGGCCCCCTTGATGATCGCCTCTACCTCTTCTCCGGACAGGACCTCCTTCTCCTCCAATTCGGTCGCCAGGGAATCGAGGGCGGCTCTGTTCTCTTGTAAAAGCTTTCTTACCCGTTGGTAGCTCTCCTGAATCACTCTCGTGACCTCTTTATCTATTACACGAGCTGTCTCCTCACTGTAGTTTTTTTCTTCAGCGAAGTTCGTTCCCAAAAAAAGCGATTTTTCTTTTTTCCCAAATGTGATGGGCCCTAATTCTTCACTCATGCCGTAAGTAGACGCCATATCCCTGGCCAGTTCCGATGCCCGTTCCAAATCATTCTGTGCACCGGTGGATATGTCCCCTAAGACAACTTCCTCTGAGACCCTGCCGCCCAAAAGAACCGCTACCTGATCCAAGAGTTCCTCCTTTGTGGCCAGGAACTTCTCTTTCTCCGGGACCTGGAGCGTATAACCGAGAGCACCAATTCCCCTTGGGATAATGGAAACCTTGTGGACAGGTTCGCTGGAAGGCACGAGTTTGGCTGTCAGGGTGTGCCCTGATTCATGATAAGCCACCCGGTGCTTTTCCTCCGGACTTAGGGTGCTGCTCTTCTTTTCCGGCCCGGCGATCACCCTGTCAATAGCCGCCTCAAAATCTCCCGTGGTTATTGCCTCTCGGTTCATCCGTGCAGCCAGAATGGCAGCCTCATTGGCAACATTGGCCAGATCTGCTCCTACAAAGCCGGGTGTCCTCCTTGCTATGATTCCAAGGTCAACGTCCGGGGCGAGTTTTAGCTCGGCAGTATGGATCTTTAGGATATCCATTCTCCCCTTGAAGTCCGGTTTGTCAACCACTATCTGGCGGTCAAACCGGCCGGGCCGTAACAGGGCCTTGTCCAATACCTCTGGTCGGTTTGTGGCTGATAAGACCACAACCCCCTTGCTTGTATCGAAACCATCCATTTCCACAAGGAGTTGATTTAAGGTCTGTTCCCTTTCATCATGGCCGCCCATGACTACGGGGCCACCTCTCTGCCGGCCTATAGCATCCAGTTCATCAATAAAGATGATACACGGTTCCTTTGTCCTGGCCTGTTCAAATAAATCACGCACACGGGCGGCACCCACCCCCACAAACATCTCCACAAAATCCGAACCGCTGATATTGAAAAAGGGAACCCCCGCCTCCCCGGACACGGCGCGGGCCAGCAAGGTTTTGCCGGTACCCGGGGGGCCCACCAGAAGCGCGCCTTTGGGCATGTGTCCCCCCAGTCGTTGGAAGTGTTCCGGGTTGCGCAAGAACTCAATTACTTCCCCAAGCTCCTGTTTCGCCTCATCAACCCCGGCGGCATCTTTGAAGGTAACCTGCTGTTCAGTCTCTGCATGTATATGAGCCTTGTTTTTCCCGATATTGAGAAAGTTCATTCCTGCAGACCCCATCTTGCGGGAAAGAACCCCCCACAACAAGAAGATTATTGCAAAAGGGATCACCCACACAAAGAGAAGGTCGCGTAAAAAATGACTTTCTATAGCCACGCTGTATTTAACGCCTTGCTTTTCCAAGGCATTGGCCAGATCAGCATTATATAGAGGTACAGTCACAAAATGGCGCGGTTTGCCGGATTTTTTATCGGTCAAATTCAGTGTTCCTGTAATAATTTTTTCCTTGATGATACATTCGGCAACCTGTCCCCTAGAGAGATATTCCTGGAACTGACTATAGGGGATCTCCTCCCTTTTTGCCTGCATTGCGGACTGAAGAAGATAGAACATGATCATCACAAGAATGAAGTACCAGAGGGAAAAAGGGCCCTGCTTCTGCCAAAATTTCTGGTCAGCCGGCTTATTGATATGAACTTCCGGTTTTTTATTACTAACCTGAAAATCTGTCTTCTTCATGATCACCCCCTCCTCCTGTCAGTGGACATCTTCTTAATAGTGGGTTTAGTAACTCGCAGGACAAACCTTCTGTTCGCCGGCTCCAAAGGTACAAGCCGATGAAAATGTTGCAGTTGAACACTATGAATATAACACACAGAGCTGGAATGTAAATATCGTATTGTCTCAGAGCCAAAATATTGCAACCTGTGCAGTTGGTCAGGTGTGCCGCTTGCCGGTGCTTAACGCAATCCTGTTAACTGAACCATCGGAGACATTTCAAGACACTAGGTTTGTGTATCTGCACTCTTTTCTGTCCTTGACTTCAAACATTTTATTGACTAACATTGTTGCAAGCTATAGGTTTTCAGATATCAAATTTCACAAGACCAGAGCGAGGAATCCGAGTGAGTCGAAAATTTTCTCAAAAACCCTGT
>JAUXHQ010000190.1 GCA_030621455.1 Deltaproteobacteria bacterium | reverse complement strand
GCCTTGTCAGGGGGGATGAAGAAGAAACTCGGCCTGAGCTGCGCGTTGATCCACCGTCCCAGGGTTTTGATACTTGATGAACCGACCACGGCGGTTGACCCTCTCTCCCGAAGCGAACTCTGGAAGATCTTGTATGAGTTCATTGTCCAGGGCATCACTGTGGTTATATCTACCCCGTACATGGATGAAGCGGAACGATGCAACCGGGTCGCACTTATGCAGGATGGCGATATTATAGCCTGTGACACCCCGTCAAACTTGAGGAAAGCGATCAAACAGAAGGTCTGCTCTTTCAAGACCCGCGATATAAACCGCACGTTTAAGGTGTTGAAGGAAAATCTGTCGCGCGATGGTCAGGTATTTGGTGACGAGGTCCGGGTGTTTATGGATGATCCCGTTGTAGAAATACCAAAGATGGAAAAGGACCTGACAGAGAAAGGAATAAGTATAGAGAATTGCAGGGAAGTAGATGCCACTATGGATGATGTCTTCATCTCTTCCCTGCAAGATCGCACGGACGGCAAAGGGAAGAAGATACAGATGCCTTTCAGTGAGTCCCCTGATGTGGGTCCTAAGTCTATCATTGTCTCCGGTATAACCAAGCAGTTCGGTGATTTTGTTGCGGTGAATGATGTGAGTTTCGAGATAGAGACCGGCACTGTCTTCGGTCTCCTAGGTCCTAACGGGGCAGGAAAGACCACCACCATAAAGATGCTCTGTGGCCTTCTCCCGCCCACGTCGGGAAGAGCTACGGTCGCCGGTTATGATATAAAGACTCAATCCCGCCTGGTGAAGAGCAGGATAGGCTATATGTCTCAACTATTTTCCCTCTATCCGGACCTTACCGTTGGGCAGAACCTCGACTTCTACGGAAGCATTTACGGAATTGCGAAGCAAGAAAAAAAGATAAAGAAGGACTGGGTTATTGACCTTGCCGGTTTAAGGGGAAAGGAAAAGTACCTGACCAGAGAACTCGCTGGAGGGTGGAAGCAGAAACTGGCGCTTGGGTGTGCGGTCATGCACCAACCGGCGGTTCTCTTTTTGGATGAACCAACCTCCGGGGTTGACCCCATTGGCCGCGCAGAATTCTGGGATGCCATCTACTCGTTCTCGGAGGTGGGGATAACAACCATTGTGACCACCCATTTCATGGACGAGGCCGAACGGTGTGGTATCCTCGGTTTGATGTCTGACGGAAACCTTGTGGCAATTGGAACACCGGGGGGACTGAAACAAGACCTGTCTGTCAACTTTTTTGAGGTAACTGCATCCCCGGTACTCGAAGCATTTAACAAGCTGACCGCCCTTGATTTCGTGCAGCAGGGCGCATTGTTCGGAGACAAGATCCATATCCTGGTTGACAAGGGGGAAGGGGATATCACAAGAGAGATCCTTAAGGCGGCGGGCGTAAGTGTGGAGGCAATTACCAGGATAAGTCCATCCCTCGACGACGTCTTTATCTATCACATCACAGCGGGAGAGATGGAATAGTATCCCGCGGTGGGAAGGGCCTTAACCCATGATCCGGACGGCGCCTTGCCGTGTCCGGGTGAAGAGAGGAAAGACCAGTGAACACGCAAAGAATACGGACAGTAATGAGGGCAGAGTTCCTCCATATATTAAGGGATCCCTTGAGCCTCATTATAGCCCTCGGCATGCCGCTCTTTATGCTTTTCCTCTGCGCTTATACCCTGACTTTTGAGCTGAAAGAACTCCCCATAGCTGTTTACGATATGGATCGGAGTGTGGATAGTAAGGACTACATCGAACGGATAGACCATTCTTCGTATTTTGAAGTTGCATACCGTCTTACGGAATACGATCAAGCGGAAGAACTGCTCGCCACAGGCGAGACCAGATGCGTAATCATCATCCCCTCCGGTTTCTCCAGGGAGGTCAAGGAGAATCTCCCGGCCAGGATACAGACGCTGGTCGATGGGTCCGACACAAATACTGCGATGGTTATAGTTAACTATTTGAGCGCCATCAATGCATCTGTTTCCGTTGAGATGGCGACCGCATTTCTCAAGAGGAATGGATTTACGGTCGGTCTTGAACCTATAACGCTTTCCGCCAGGACCTGGTACAATCAGTCATTGAGGGAGTTTACCTTTACAGTCACGGGCGCGTTCAGCATTTCGATACTGGGCTTTGTCCCCATACTCTCCGCTCTTGCCATTGTTCGGGAGAAAGAGTCCGGTTCCATCCAGCAGATATTCGCCTCGCCGATCCATTCGTACGAATACATCGCAGGCAAGATGTCCCCATACGTAATATTGCTCACCCTTGATTTTATCGTTGTTATTGGTTTTGGGATCTGGTGGTTCGATCTTCCACTTAGGGGGAGCTTCTTTATGCTTTGCGCGGCTACTTTTTTGATGGTTTTCGCCACAGTGGGCCTCGGGTTCTTCATCTCTACCATGACCAAGAGCCAGCTCACCGCCATGTTGCTCGGCATCGTCTTTACGCTGATGCCTGCATTCATATTTGGGGACACCCTCTGCCCCCTGGAAAGCAGCCCCCATGGGTGGCGCATCTATTCATTTCTTTTCCCCGGAAGGTTCTATACGGTAATTATCAGGAACCAGATCCTAAAGGGTTCGGGTTTCCTCACCTATTGGGAGAACGCGGTGTCGCTCGTTATTTATTGTGTTGTCATTTTCTCGATATGTGCATGGATAGTTAAGAATAAAAAAATCTGAATCTACAAATTTCTGAAGGGAGGTAAACAAAATGGAACGTCTTTTGGGGTTGATCAAAAAAGAGTTTATCCATTTTTATCGCGATCCGGTAGTCATGGCTCTTATCGTATATCATTTTACCGCGTGAGTTGTTTTATGCGGGTACTGCTGGATAGTAGACGCCAAACATTTGAAGACCGTTGTCTATGACATGAGCCATACCGCGATAAGCAGGGATCTGGTTGAGAATTTTTTGTCGAACGAGTATTTTGATATAGAGCTTTTCGCCGCCAGCATGGAAGATGTCAATAAGGCGCTCGATAGTTTCGACGCAAGGGTTGCCTTGATAATACCCCCGGACTTCACACGTAACCTGGCAGACGGAAGGCCCGCGCCCATACAGTTCATCTGCGACGGATCCGACGCCAATCAGGCCGGGCAGGCAATCGGTTTTGCAAAACGGATTATAGGCAGTTACAATGAGAAGATCATTATCGAAAGACTCAACAGCCGAGGTATAGTGGGCTCTCATCTCCCGGGCATAGATAACCGGTTGAGGATACTCTATAACCAGGAGATGGAGGGGGTCTACTATGTGGTGATCTTTCACATCGTAGTTGCCGGTCTCATCGGAGGGCTTATCCTTTCCGGAACCGCTGTTGTGAGAGAGAAAGAACGCGGGACAATTGATCAGCTTCTCGTTACCCCGACCCGTTCATGGGAAATCCTGGCGGCAAAGACAGTGGCCCCTCTTCTCATCAGTATGGTCGCCACTGTCTTCTCTTTTCTTGTGATATTCTGGTTTCATGTGCCCTGTAGAGGGAATCCACTTACCTTCATGGCCTTTATGGGGCTCTTCTTGATCGGCACAACCGGTATCGGCATCTGTGTTGGAACCCTTTGCCAAAATATGCTACAAACGATTTTATTGTCCTTCGGTATATGGTTTGGCGGCATTTTCGTGTCAGGCATTGTGACGCCCATCGAGAACATGGTGCCTTTTTTGACTGCGGTGGGCAAGCTCATGCCGACCACCCATTTCAATGTCGCCGCCAACGCGGTCATTCAAAAGGGCCTCGGATTTTCAGTTCTGTGGCCGGAGGCGCTGACGCTTTTCTTAATAGGAATTGGACTTCTCTTTATCGGTTGGCTTGTCGCCCGGAGACAGTTCGGGCAGTGAAGGCGTAACAGGCCGCATGTTTCAGGGATCAGGAAGGCTTTCCCTGATCCCTGAAACCCTTGAACAGTTACGTATGGCAAGTGATTAAAAGATCGGTTGCAATAGAGAGACGGAGTTGCGCTACCAAGTGCATTTTTGCAACTGATTTATGCAACAAGATGCATTATTGCATCTGAATGTCTCCCTCCCCTTCTTGGTTTTTGCCTGCAATCATTGGTCATCCCATAAATAGGCCTTTGATAAGATGGGCCCGGCAAGTTTCCAACCCGGAAATACTGCAACTGCTTATGCCAATCGCTGTATCTTCCAAATATTCCAAGGAAAGCTTATCTCAGGCATGGTACTTGCGGTGTTTCCCATATGGGACAACTAGTGACCCCGGTTTTTCCTGACCCGTTTTCTCTAACAGAAATTTTGAAACTCAATTATGAGCTACAAATGGCTTAAAGCCATAATTCAGACGAGTTTCAAAATTTCTGTCTAAAAAAGGATTCATCGTAGAACCCCCTCACCGGAACTGGGCCGGGCTACTGTCTAGTTCCGTTTTCGGCCGGTTATATGGAAACCTATAACAAGCATCCAATCCTTCACAATCACGAGCCTAGAAGATGATCTTCCAGTTAATCAAAGAGAAATATTTAGCAAGGATACTTTTTACCGTTATGGTATTCATAGCACTGTATCTGTATAATGACCAGATTTCGACTAATTACAAGCGCTCCAGGGACATTCAAATGCGAATGGCAGTGGTGGAGACCCTGGGTGGACCGGCCATGCCCATCATTGCACAGTGTTGCACTTCAAGAAATCTTGCGGAAGGGATCTATGCCCGCCGGAGCGATATACCCGGAGGGTTCTGCTTTCATTCGGATTGCG
>JAUXHQ010000173.1 GCA_030621455.1 Deltaproteobacteria bacterium | reverse complement strand
GGGCAATTTTCATCAACCCGGAATTTGTCTATTGGCGCCCGCATCCTCGAAAAGTTTAAACCGATAAATGAGGAATACCGAATTCTATATCATTATATAATTCCTAAATTCCTAAATTCGCAATTTCTGAATTTAGGAATTCCTTGTCACACATCTGTAAAGTCCTGAGGGGGCCTCTTCAAATAGGGGAGGAATTTATCCTTGTCCAAACACTTGTTATATGCCTCCTCAGGGTCAATCCAGCGCTTTTCCAGACACTCCATAATGGCATCATCCAAGGACTGCATACCATATTTTTTCCCTGTCTGAATGGCGGTTGGTATCTGGAAAGTCTTCGCTTCTCTGATAAGGTTCCGGACCGCTGAAGTACAGATGAGTATTTCTATCACAACACATCTTCCCTTCCTGTCTATCCGTTTGAAAAGACTCTGGGCTAATACCGCCCGAATACTATCAGACAGGGTGGACCGTATCTGGGCCTGCTCATTGGCCGGAAAAACCTCTATAATCCTGTCTATAGTCTTTCCGGCACTGGCGGTATGGAGGGTGGCAAACACCAAATGTCCGGTGTTAGCCGCCTCTATCGCCAAGCTAATAGTCTCCAGGTCCCTCATTTCCCCCACCAGGATTATGTCCGGGTCTTCTCGCAATGCTCCTCTCAGGGCCGCGCCAAAGGATTTTGTGTGAGACCCCACTTCTCTATGGTTTATTATGCAGGATTCACTCGTATGGACAAATTCAATGGGGTCCTCAATGGTAATGATGTGATCTTTTCTGTTTTTGTTGGCATAGTCTATTATGGCTGCCAATGTTGTAGATTTCCCACTCCCTGTCGGTCCTGTCACTAAAACCAAGCCTTTGGGAAGCATGGCCAGCTTGGTAATTACGGGAGGAAGGCCGAGTTGTTCTGCTGTTGCTATCTCACTTGGGATCTCCCTGAATACAGCTCCGATACCGCGGTTCTGTTCAAAGAAATTGGCCCTGTATCTGGCCAGACCCGGTATGTCATAGCTAAAGTCTACGTCCCCGGTTTCTTCAAATATCTTTATTTTGTCTTCATTAGCTATTTCATAAAGCATCGTCCTTAATTCTTCATTCTCAAGCACTTTGTATTTTACTCTTTCCATCTCTCCGTCAATACGGAGTACGGGTTGGACCCCGGCCGCCAAATGCAAATCAGAAGCACCATGTTCGTTCATTAACTTGAAGAATGCGTCTATCTTGGCCATCTCTCTTCTCCATTTATGTGGTGGTAATCTTGGGCATCCTTCATAAAAGCTATAAAGTAGTTTATACTTTTTCTTAAAGGAATACCGATGAATAAATTGAGGGATTGCGGAATTGAAATTTATTAATGAATTCTATATCTTATATAATTTCTAAATCCCTCAATTTAGGATTAATTTGTATTATTGTTTTTAAAGTAATAAAAGTGTAAATAGGGAAATGAAAGATGCAGAATCTTGTTGTAAATCATATCGGTTATCATGGCCCGTGACTTTAGACCAGAGGGAATATTTTCACTTTTTCAGCTTCAATAATTCCTGATAGATTTCTCTCTTTGATATACTGGTTTCCTCTGAAATAAGCTTAGTCAAATCCTTCAAGGGGAGGTCATATTTTTTCCGGTAATCCTCCAGTATCTCTCGAATCGAAATATCAGACCCGGTATGAGGTCCTCTCCTTCCGGAGAGTAAGAGAGTAATCTCTCCCTTGATCTTTCTGCCTTTTAGTCGATCTATGACGTCGCTTATTCTCCCCCTTATCACTTCTTCGAAAACCTTGGTCAGTTCTCTGGCGACTACGACTTCGCGATCTCCGCATATGCCCAGTAAATCCTCTAGGGCCGTTCGCAACCTGTGGGGTGACTCATAGAAGATCGTGGTTCTCTTCTCTTCTTTGATTTTCTCCACAATTTTCATTCTAGCCGTGGTCTTGCGTGGGAGGAAGCCCTGAAAAATAAAGCTGTCGGTGGGTAGGCCCGACACACTGAGTGCTGTTATGGCAGCCGACACCCCAGGCACAGGTATGACGGGTATGGTATTTTGGATGGCGAGATTAATGAGGTGATAACCGGGGTCTGAAATACCGGGAGTGCCCGCATCTGAAACAAGGGCAAGGTCCTGCCCTCGTTTCACCCTTGAGATGAGTTGTCTGCTTTTGATGAGCTTATTATGTTCATGATAGCTAGTGGAAGGGGTCGTCACATGATAGTGATGGAGTAAGATTCGCGTTCTTCTCGTATCTTCCGCGGCGATGAGATCAACTTCTCCAAGTATCCGGACGGCCCTGAAGGTGATGTCCTCCAGATTGCCGATAGGTGTGGCTACTACATACAATCTTCCTTTCGATTGTGGAAGACGATTCTTGTCTTTCATCTTAAAGGTTATAGAAAACCTCCCTGCCCGGGAATACAGCCTCATTACCGAGTTCTTCCTCGATCCTGATTAACTGATTGTACTTGGCTATTCTGTCTGTCCTTGAGACTGATCCTGTCTTTATCTGTCCCGTATTGCAGGCAACCACAAGATCTGAGATGGTAGTATCCTCGGTCTCTCCGGATCTGTGGGAGACAACGGCGGTATACCCTGCTGTTTTCGCCATCTCAATAGCGTCGAGAGTCTCAGTTAAGGTTCCTATCTGATTGACCTTTATCAGGATCGAGTTTGCAATGCCCTTCTCAATACCTTCCTTAAATATCCGCGTGTTCGTTACGAATATGTCGTCCCCTACTATCTGGATCTTGTCGCCGAGCTGGTCTGTAAGGAGCTTCCAACCGTCCCAGTCATTTTCCGCCAATCCGTCTTCAATGGATATTATCGGGTATTTCTCAACTAAAGCCGAGTAAAAGGCTACCATATCTTCTGCGGATTTCTCAGGCCTTTCTTCGGCTTCCAGGACATATTTGCCGTCTTTATAAAAGGTACTGGCAGCGGAATCGAGGGCAAGATAAACATCTTTCCCGGCCATGTAACCTGTCTTTTCGATACTCTCCAGTATTAATTCGATGGCCTCTTCGTTGGAACCGAGGTTCGGCGCAAACCCCCCTTCGTCTCCTACCGCTGTATTGAGCCCCCTGGCCTTGAGTAAAGACTTGAGATTGTGGAATATCTCCACCCCTATCCTCAGGGCATGGCTCAAGGACTCAGCGCCGAGGGGCATGATCATGAATTCCTGAATATCTACATTGTTGTCTGCATGAGCCCCGCCGTTGAGAATATTCATCATGGGCACAGGCAAAACCTTGGCATTTACGCCCCCCACGTATTGATAAAGCGGGATATCCAAAAACCCCGCCGCGGCCTTGGCTACAGCCAGGGATACTCCGAGGATTGCGTTGGCGCCGAGCTTTCTCTTGTTCTCTGTACCATCCAGTTCAATGAGCCTTCGGTCCACGAGTTTCTGATTTGTAGAGTCTAATCCTATGATCTCTGCGCGAATGGTTTTGTTCACATTGCCAACCGCTTTTGTGACCCCTTTGCCGAGAAACCGGTCTCTGTTGCCGTCCCGGAGTTCTATAGCCTCTCGTTCTCCCGTAGATGCGCCGGAAGGGACACACGCCCTCCCCATAACCCCACTTTCCAGGGTTACATCAACCTCTACTGTGGGGTTACCCCTGGAATCGAGGATTTGTCTGCCATGAATATCTAATATTTTGCTCATAATCGACCCCTCCTTTCTGTATGTTTATTGTTCTTCTGTTACTTTATGGCCGAGCAATTTCTGTGCCAAGAAAAACCTAAGTTGGAGCAATATAACCGCATTGTTCACAAATCTTCAATAAAGCAGCGTTCCAACCAACGGGTCCAACGCCGGGGGTGCGGAGGAGGTTGGGAATATCTGTCTCCCTTTCATACAGGCCTCCCGGCCTCCGGACCAAAACGGGTACATCCACCTCTTTGAGCATGGGAAGATCATTGTGACTGTCACCTATTGCGACTGTTGTTAGATACGGAGCGCTCTCCCTGTACATACGCGTAACGATGCGCACAGCTCTTCCTTTGTCATTGTCTCCCATCAGGCAGAAAAAACGACCGCCCCTTGTGAGGTTGAGCTTCAAGTCCTGCACGGCATTTTCCAGCTCTTTCTCATTGCCATGGAAGAGAAAAGGCTCAGTATATTCCCGGTCCTTTGCCAGAGCAGCCTCGTCATGGGAGAGTCCTGTCAAACCTGCCAGCTCATCCACTGTCATCTCGGAGAACCCCCAGATTTCCCCCCGGAATCTCTTTTTCAAGGTTTTGAATGTTGCGAGTAGGTCGGGATAAGGAATTCCCAACTCCATAACCGGATAGCCGTTTTTTTTCCGGCAATCCTTGCAGGTGGAACTGAACGAATCAGAGAAGAAGACGCCCCCCCCATTCTCACATATGAAGGGATCCCTGTTGCCCAGCTTTTTCCTCCACACCTCAATCTCGGCCCTCGTTTTGCTGCTGCACAGGACGAGGGGGACATGGGCATTCCTTAGCCGGTTCAAGGCATCTTTTGCGGCGTCGAAGGAATAAGTGTCGTGGTCCAACAAGGTTCCGTCTAGGTCAGTAAAGACTAGAAGACCGGCCTTTTTCAAGTGGGCACACATAAGCTCTAATTTTCCTACTTTTGCCTTATTCTTTATCGTACCGCAATCGTTCGTGATAAAGACCGGCCTGGTGCATGAAGGCTTCGATCCGGGTGAGCATGTTGGTCTGTTTCTGGCCGTCATATGCCGCATTGAGTATCGGGAGGTTCCTGTATGGATTCAGGGCGCTTTTGAATATCGGTACCATGATATTGCCCAGCATGCAGTTGAGCACGAAAAGGTTGCAGATACCGCATACGCCTTGCTCGGCAAAACGCCTGACACGGGTTGTAAGGGTGGCCAGGATAGGATCGATATCATAATTAATAAGGTTTTGGCACTCTCTGCGTATGGTAGGAACATCAAGGATGCCGAAAGGTCGAAGCTCTTCCCCTAAACACGCCTCTGCGCGTTGTGTACAGTACTTCACCCACTGGTTACGCATGAGGTAGTAGAAAGCGGATATGGGCTTTTTTTCTTTTATACGATTCTTGACATAGTAGTGGTCGGAAAAGAGCGTGAAACAGTTCAGCACAGTAAGACCGTGAATCTTTACCTCAGCGCCGAGTTCTTCGAGCGTGCGGATGAGATCATG
>JAUXHQ010000041.1 GCA_030621455.1 Deltaproteobacteria bacterium | reverse complement strand
GTTCAACTATTGAAAAGATTGAGGGGAAAAAGGGGAACTTTCAGGTGATGATACACAAAACCCCTCGTCATATCGATCCTGCTAAATGCACGGCCTGTGGTGATTGCGCCCAGGTCTGTCCTGTGGAGAGACCCAATGAATACGATATGAAACTGGGGAGTCGCAAGGCGATTTATATTCAATACCCTCAGGCAATCCCCGGCAGTTTCGCATTGGAAAAACTCGATACTGCGCCTTGCAGAATGGCCTGCCCTGCCAATCTTAATGTGCAGGGTTATGTGGCTATGGTTAAAGAAGGGAAGTACAGGGAAGCCATTGATATCATAATGAAGGACCTCCCGTTCCCCGGTATACTAGGTCGCATCTGTCCCCACCGTTGTGAACAAAGCTGTCGGCGGCTTGAAGTGGACCAAGCGATTTCCATACGAGAACTAAAGCGAGTAGCTGCTGATCATGTACAACTAAGCGATATCCCAATACCCGAAATAACACTTAGAGATGAGAAGGTTGCTGTCATAGGCTCAGGCCCTGCCGGACTTACCGCTGCATATTTCCTTGCCCTTGATGGGTATAAGGTAATCGTATATGAGTCTATGCCCGAAGCGGGCGGAATGATGCGATACGGTATCCCGGAACACCGCCTTCCCAGGTCTGTGCTGGATGCAGAGATAGGAAACCTCAAACGGTATGGTATAGAGATTCAGACGGATACGGCCATAGGAAAGGACGTTACCATTGAGGAACTCAGGGAACACGGGGCGAGTGCTATCTTTTTGGCTATCGGTGCGTGGAATGGCCTGAAACTCAGGATACCAGGGGAAGAGGGAACCGAAGGAGTTCCCGATGTTACCTCCTTCCTGAGGGAGGTTCATCTGGGGAGGCTGAAGAAACTGGAAGGCAAGGTCGTGGTTATTGGCGGCGGTCATTCAGCCCTTGATGGCGCCCGGGTCGCCCTTCGATTGGGGGCCAGCGAGGTTAACATCATATACCGCCGTTCCCGGACGGAGATGCTCGCTGAACCGGAAGAGATAGAGGAGACCGAAAAGGAGGGTGTCAAGATTCATTTTCTTGTAGCTCCTGTGAGGATCTCACAGGAAGGTGGGAAGGTTACAGGCATAGAATGTATCCGTACCCGTTTGACGGAACCTGACACCACGGGTCGGAGAAAACCGATCCCTATTGAGGGCTCTGAGTTTTTTATTGAATCGGATTATATAATCCCTGCCATTGGGCAGGAACCGGATTGCGAATCCCTCGGTAAAGATCACGGTTTGGAAGTGTCCAAGTGGAATCTCCTGGTAGTTAATCCCGAGACCCTCCAGACGAATATCCCTGGGGTCTTTGCCGGTGGTGATGCCATTACGGGGCCTGCCACGGTAATAGAGGCGGTTGAAGCGGGGAAAAGATCAGCAAGATATATTTCCAAGTACTTGCGGGGTGAAGTGCTACCTACCGAATGGCAGGAGGAACCCCCCGTGGGGACCAATTGGACCGAGATGGCTGAAGATGAGCCTGCCAGGGAAAGGGCGGAAATTCCAACCCTGCCTGTGGAAAAAAGGCTTTCAGGGTTTGAAGAGGTTAACCTTGGTATGGACGAAGATGCGGCCCAGAGGGAGGCAGACCGTTGCCTGGACTGCGGAGGATGCTGTGAATGCTTCCAGTGTGTCACTGCCTGCAAGGCCGAGGCCGTTACCTTTGAGACCCATGCTCAGCAGGAAGAAACAGAGACAATAGATGTGGGGTCGGTTATCCTGGCTCCCGGTTTTCAGCCCTTTGATCCCTCTCAGTTTGAAAATTACGGCTATGCAAGGCATCCCAATGTAATGACTTCCATAGAATTCGAAAGAATCCTCTCAGCCACAGGTCCTACTATGGGCCATCTTGTTCGTCTTTCAGACAAAAAAGAACCCACCAAGATTGCATGGCTGCAATGCGTCGGCTCCCGGGATATTAACCAGTGCGACCATCCGTATTGCTCGTCGGTCTGTTGCATGTACGCAATAAAGGAAGCCGTAATTGCCAAAGAACATTCAGACAATGATCTGGATTGCGCCATTTTTTTCATGGATATACGAACCCACGGAAAGGATTTTGAAGGGTATTACAATGATGCGAGGGACAAGCACGGTGTGCGCTTCCTAAGAAACCGTGTCCATACCGTCACTCCGATACCCGGAACCGACGACCTTGAAATTCGTTACGTTACGGAAAGCGGAGAGGTAAAAACCGAGGTCTTTGATCTGGTTGTTTTGTCCGTGGGGATCGAGATATCTCCCGAATCTGTCGCTTTAGCAGAACGGTTGGGCATTGAGCTTACTGAAGGAAATTTCTGCAAGACTACGACTTTTGAGCCTTGTACGACGTCAAGGGACGGAATATTCGTATGCGGCGCCTTTCAAGGGCCCAAAGATATCCCCGAATCTGTTATGGAAGCCAGCGCAGCGTCCTGCGGCGCCGCAATAAGCCTGACTCCAGCCCGGGGAACCCTTGTCCAGGAAAAGTCGTTCCCTAATGAGATCGATGTAACGGATCAGTTGCCCAGGGTGGGGGTCTTCGTGTGTAACTGTGGTATCAACATAGGCGGGATAGCGGATGTTCCAGCCATAGTGGAATACGCAAAGAGTTTGCCCGGTGTTGTTTATGTGGAAGAGAATCTCTTCACATGCAGCCAGGACACCCAGGACAAGATGGCGGAGGTGATTGAAGAACAGAAACTGAATCGTGTCGTTGTGGCGGCATGCACCCCGAGGACTCATGAGCCGTTGTTTCAGGAGACCATGCGCGATGCGGGGCTTAATGCATATCTCTTTGCTATGGCCAACATTAGGAATCAATGTACATGGGTCCATCGTGATTTTCCCGAGGCAGCCACAGAAAAGGCCAAAGGCCTGGTCAGGATGGCTGTGGCCAAAGTGCGAAAGGCAAAGCCACTGAAGCAAGAAACAGTGCCGATAGACCATACCGCTTTGGTGGTTGGTGGGGGAGTGGCCGGGATGAACAGCGCTCTCAGTCTCGCGCAACAGGGTTTTCAGGTACATCTTCTGGAGAAGACGGATCAATTGGGTGGGTTGGCAAGGAAGATCCACTACACCATCGAAGGTGACGATGTCATCTCGTTTGTTGATGGTCTGTCTTCCAAGATAGAGGCAAATCCGGATATATCAATACATTTTAATGCAGAGGTGAAGGAGCACTCGGGTTTTGTCGGGAATTTCAGGACCGTAGTCAAATCTAATTCCGGTAAAGAGAGGGAAATCTCGCATGGGGTTACTATCGTCGCAACGGGCGCTAAAGCCTATGAACCTAAGGATAAGGAGTATCTCTATGGTGAAGATGACAGGGTTCTGACAAGCCTTGAGATGGAAGGACGTATTGCCGGGAAGGACGAAAAGCTTAAGGATTTGAAAAGTGTAGTCATGATTCAGTGCGTAGGCTCTCGAAACGAAGAGAACCCAAACTGCAGTCGCATCTGCTGTCAGGGATCGATAAAAAACGCCCTAAAGCTCAAGGAGATTAACCCTGACATGCATATATATATTCTTTACAGGGATATGAGAACCTACGGTCTGTTAGAAGAGTATTATCGCAAGGCAAGGGAAAAGGATGTCATATTTGTCCATTTCAACGAAAATCAGCCGCCGGAGGTCAAACCGGAAAAAGACTCTCTCGTGGTGAAGATCAGGGACCATGTGCTCGATGCAGACATAGAGATAGAGGCGGACCTGGTTTCTCTTGCGGTTGGAGTGGCCGGAGATAAAGAGAACCCTATCTCCCTCCAAATGAAACTCCCTGTGAACCCTGAAGGGTTCTTCCAGGAAGCCCACGTGAAGCTCAGGCCAGTGGATTTTCATTCAGATGGGGTCTTCCTGGCAGGTATGGCCCATGGACCAAAGCCGATAAAAGATGCATTAGCCCAGTCAAGCGCTGCGGTTGCCAGGGCGCTAACCGTAATGTCCAAGGAGACTTTTCCCCTTTCTTCCGAGAAGTCTATTGTTGACGGAACTATGTGCGCTGCTTGTCTTACGTGCGTTCGTGCCTGTCCTTACGACGTACCGTATATAAACGCGGACGGGGTGGCGGAGATAGAACCGGCCGAGTGTCAGGGTTGCGGGATATGTGTCAGCATGTGTCCTAGAAAGGCGATCCAGTTGAATAACTACACAGACGATGAGATACTGGCAAGCATCGCTGCTATTTAACAAATAATTGCTTTACCGGCCATGCCCCATTTTCGGGAAGGCCTGATTAATGGATGGGCGCAGGCCGTTAAGTAGAGTAGGGGATATACATACCGGTTGTTTCTTGAAGTATACTACCAGTAGAGTGAAGAGAGGAGATTTTTATGGGAGATTCTGAACCTAAGGTTGTGGCTTTTTGCTGTACCTATTGTGCTTACGCTGCCGCCGACTTGGCCGGCGCTATGAGACTGCAATATTCGCCAAACGTCCGCATTATTAAATTGCTGTGTACAGGAAAGGTGGAACCTCTGTATCTGCTCAAGGCCTTTGAGGCAGGGGCGGATGCCGTAATGGTGGTTGGTTGAATGGAGGGAGAGTGTCATTTCCTGGAAGGAAATAAAAGGGCTAAGATGTGGGTTGATTATACGAAAGGGCTTCTTGAGGAAAGCGGTATAGCGCCGGACAGATTAAAGATGTTCAATTTGAGTTCTTCAATGGCACCTAAATTCAAAGAGGTTGTGGAAGAAATGGTCGAAGTGGCGAAGAAGCTGGGGCCAACGAAGATTGAGAAAAAAGCGGCATAGGATTAATAACACCTATTGATAAGGAGTTCTTATGATTGTTGCAGAGAGAAAGCCTTTTGAAGAGATAAAGGCAATGATCGAGGGTTGTAAAAAGGTTTTAATCGTGGGTTGCGGCGAGTGTGTTTCAGTCTGTATGGCTGGAGGAGAAAAAGAGGTGCAGATCCTTGCATCCCAATTGAGACTCGCCTTTGAAGAAGAAGGAAAGAAACTTGAAGCAGGTGAAACCACCCTGGAAAGACAATGCGACAAGGAATACCTGGAGGAAATCAAGGATAAGGTAGATGATTACGATGCGGTCATTTCCATGGCCTGTGGCGCCGGTGTCCAGTTTCTGGCAGAGATGTACGACTCCAAACCTGTTTATCCGGCTTTAAATACTCAGTTTATCGGGGTTGCGGAAAGGGAAGGAGAATGGAGCGAAAGGTGCCGGGCATGCAGTGATTGTGTGCTGGCTGAGACAGGAGGGATATGCCCTGTCGCCATTTGTCCCAAAGGGCTTTTAAACGGCCCCTGTGGCGGCACGAATGACGGGAAATGTGAGTTAAGCAAGGAAAAGGACTGCGCGTGGACCCTTATTTATAACAGACTTGATAAACTCGGTAAGCTTGACAATATTCGAAAAATATTTCCCGCAAAAAAATATAGCGTTCAAACTACCCCTGGACGTAGAATCCACGAAGCTTTCAAAGAAAAGGAGTAACATATGGCAAAGGCATTTAAAGAGGCCCTTGAATCCGGTAAATTTGTCATAACCGCAGAGGTTGGACCGCCTAAAGGGGTCGACATTGAAGAAATGAAGCACCATATCGAGCTGCTCAAGGATAAGGTTGATGGTCTCAATGTAACTGACAACCAGAGCTCTGTTATGCGTATCAGCACCCTCCCGGTCTGTCGGCTTATTCAGGAAGCAGGGGGGGAACCTATCCTTCAAATGACATGTAGGGACAAAAATCGTCTCGCCCTTCAATCGGAACTTCTGGGCGCATATATACTGGGGATAACGAATGTCCTCTCTCTGACGGGTGATTATGTAACTGTTGGCGACCATGTTGATGCAAAGCCCGTCTTCGATCTTGATTCGGTTCTCTTGCTGGAGACAATCAAAGGGCTGGAAGAAGGGAAAGACTGTGCAGGCAACGAGCTTACTGGCGAGGGCCGCCCTACGTTCTGTAAAGGGGCTATAGTGACGCCGGAAGCAAACCCAATTGAACCTCAGCTTCTCAAGTTTGAGAAAAAGATCAAAGCAGGGGCGGAATTCATACAGACCCAGGCCATTTATGATCTGGATAATTTTAAAAAGTTTATGGAATATGCCAGGCAATTCGATGTGAAGATAATGGCAGGTATCGTCCTTCTTGTGTCGGCAGGTATGGCAAAATATATGAATGCAAATGTTCCCGGGATATTCGTCCCCAAAGATCTTATCGATGAGATGGCGAGTGCTGAAAAGGGAAAGGCCCTGGCAAAAGGCATAGAGATTGCCGGAAGGATGATCAAGACCCTTAAAGACGAGAATATCTGTGACGGGGTTCATATAATGGCTATCGGAAAAGAAGGAAAAGTACCTGATATTCTCGCGGCCGCCGGTCTCGCCTAAAAGAAAATAGGGAAAGGGATAAGGATGGTAGATTTAATCATTGACGATAAAGATGTTACAGTAGAAGAAGGCGCAACTATTTTGGAAGCTGCAAGATCTGCAGGAATTGATATCCCGACCCTCTGCTATCATGAAAGACTGAGTCCTATAGGTTCATGCAGGATGTGTGTGGTAGAGATAGAGGGATTTCCTCATCCGATGACTGCATGCACTACACCTGTTACAGAAGGCATCAAGGTCACCACAAATTCCGAGCGTCTTGTGAGGATGAGAAAGGAGACCCTTAAATTGATCCTGGTTAATCATCCCCTTGACTGTCCCGTATGTGATAAGGGCGGGGAGTGCACTCTTCAGGATCTTGTGCATGATTTTGAGATAGATAGCGGGGGATATCAGATCGAAAAGGTGGACTGGGAGCCGGTATATTCTACTCCCCTCATTCGTTACTGGCCGGACAGGTGTATTATGTGTCTTCGCTGTGTTACTGCCTGCAGGGAGATAAAGGGATTGGGGGCAATTGATATCGGTGGCTCCGGATTTGGGGCGCGTATAGCCGTTGTGGATAAAGATAAGTGTGAGTCCTGTGGTGAATGTATCAATGTATGTCCTACCGGCGCCTTGACGGAAAACCTGAGTCGGCTTAAAGGGCGTCCCTGGATGGTGGAAAGGGTCATGACTACATGCACATATTGCGGATGTGGTTGTCAACTCGAGATCAATGTATTGGATGGCAAAATTATAGGCATAACAACAAAAGATGATGTGGGGATAAATAAGGGCAGCCTGTGTGTGAAGGGCCGTTTTGGATATGAGTTTATAGAAAGTGAGGAACGACTTACCAGGCCTCTTATCAAGAAGGATGGGAAGTTTCACGAGGCAAGCTGGAATGAGGCATTGAATCTGGTTGCCGAGAATTTCAGTACAATCAAGGCATCCCACGGAGCCGATGCAATTGCGGGTCTCTCTTCAGCGCGCTGCACCAATGAAGAGAACTATCTCATGCAGAAATTCATGCGGGCGGTTATAGGCACAAATAACATAGACCACTGTGCCAGGCTTTGACATTCCTCCACCGTGGCAGGTCTTGCCACAGCATTCGGCAGCGGGGCAATGACAAATCCCATCAATGACGTTTTTAAGTCAGAGGCCATTTTGGTCACGGGAAGTAACACTACAGAGAATCATCCCATCTTTGCAAACTACATCAAAGAGGCTATTCTCAGGAAAGGGGCCAAGTTAATAGTTATTGATCCTAGAAAGATTGATTTGGTTGACTATGCAAGCATTTGGCTGCGACCAAAGCCGGGTACTGATGTTGCCTGGATCAATGGTCTGATGCATATTATCATTAAAGAGGGTTTACATGCGAAAGAGTATATAGAGGAGAGAACGGAAGGGTTTGAAGAGCTTAAGGCTTGTGTTGAGAAATATACCCCGGAATATGTTTCTGATCTTACCGGAATATCCATATCTGATTTAATGAATGCGGCTATTGCTTTTGGAAAGGCGGAACCGGCTTCAATTATGTATGCCATGGGAATTACCCAGCACATAACAGGAACCGATAATGTGAAATCCCTGGCAAACCTTGCAATGTTGTGCGGTAATATAGGTGTTGAGGGCGGGGGTGTTAATCCTTTACGAGGACAGAACAACGTCCAGGGGGCATGTGACCTTGGCGCTTTGCCAAACGTGTTAACCGGTTATCAACAGGTTGCCGATGATGAAGTTAGAAAGAGGTTCGAGAAGTCATGGGAAGTGGAGCATCTTCCTGAAGCGCCGGGACTTACCGTTACTGAGATGTTTAACGTTGCGGAAGAGGGAAAAGTTAAGGCTATGTATATTATGGGGGAGAACCCCATGCTCAGCGATCCTGATTTGAATCACATAGAAAAGTGCATTAATTCGCTGGAATTCCTGGTGGTTCAAGATATATTCTTGACAGAGACTGCCAAGTACGCCGACGTAGTCTTTCCAGGGGTTTCTTTTGCTGAAAAGGAAGGAACATTTACAAATTCGGAAAGAAAGGTTCAACGGGTAAGGAAGGCGATTGAACTGGAAGGAGAAGCAAGGGAAGACTATTGGATAATTAGTGAGCTATCCAAGAGGATGGGATTTCAAATGGATTATGACGGCCCTGGGGAGATCATGGAGGAGATATGCAAAGTAACCCCCAGCTATAGAGGTATAACCTATGAGCGAATCGAGAAAGAGGGCATCCCATGGCCATGTCCGGATGAAAGTCATCCAGGAACACCGGTGCTTCATGTAGGGCAATTTGCAAGGGGGAAAGGACAGTTTAGCGCCATTGATTATAAGGAACCTGCTGAGTTGCCGGATGAGGAGTATCCATTTTTGCTATCAACAGGAAGGGTGTTGGAGCATTTCCACACGGGCACAATGACTCGTGAGGGAAGGGGTCTCAACATGCTTTATCCTGAGCTTCTTGCAGAGATAAACCCGGAGGATGCCTCAAGCCTGGGGATTGGGAACGGGGATGTTGTTCATGTAGCCTCTCGGCGCGGAGACATCGAAGTTAAGACAACGATAAGTGAACGACCTGACAAGGGTGTCATTTTTGTTCCTTTTCATTTTAAAGAATCACCTGTCAATGTATTGACAATAAATGCCATTGACCCAATAGCCAAAATACCGGAATACAAAGTGTGTGCAGTGAGGGTTGAGAAGGTGGGTTAGCGCCATCGACAAAACACCTGGAGGAGAAAAGGGATAGGCAAATGTCTAAACAACCATGTCCCCTTTTACGCTTCAAGCACAAATAACCCTCATCCTTTATACCATACAGGCATTATGAGCAGGGGTAGACTCGAGCTAGGGAGGATACGCCCTCATTTGAATGTAACTGGGAGGAGGAAAAATCAATGGCCCCTTTACCCAGTCCATCTCATATATAGCCGTTCTCGGTCTTCTCTGTCCACGTGAAAACCGAGGCGTTCGTAAAGCTTCTTGGACGGGTTGTTCTTTAAAAGCTTTAGCTCAACGCTTACTTCTGCCTTATTAGCTTCATCGATAACCATCTGCATTACCCTTCCGCCTATTCCTTTACCTTGGAATTCCCTAAGTATATGTATTCCGTCAATTACAAAGCGTTCTTTGGTCCGGGTGACAGAAATGCGGCCGACATCGATACCCTCGAATTGGATAATTTGAGTTGTCGATCGGCAAAATTCGTTTAACGCGTAGTACAGTTCTTGCTCCTTCTCGCTCTCCCACGTTTCTTCCACATACTCACGCATTACGCGCCGGGTGAGTTCATTAACGAAGGATTCATCGTTCTCTTTTGCGGTTCGTAACATAAGCTTTTCCATCGGTTTACAAAACCTCCACAAATAGGCCTTTGAGAAAATGGTCGCTGATAAGTTTATGGATAATCCATCGTTCCCACGCAGGAGCGTGGGAACGAGATCATCGTGCAACTTTACCATTGGCCAC
>JAUXHQ010000114.1 GCA_030621455.1 Deltaproteobacteria bacterium | reverse complement strand
AGGATTCGGAAACCTTACCCTCTGGCTTCCTGATTTATTTTTTAAGGATAATTTATTGTTCATTCAGGTGCTTCGGAGTTGGATCTCCGTGTAACGAAGATCTTAGGCTTCGTATTTTTATCTGAAATAGCGAAAAGACGGTACTTTATAGGGATCAAGATACAGGTGTAAGTTCAAATCCTTATGCCTTGCACCCTATGCCGCGTTTAAGTTCAGACAATAAAAAAATGAGCTGACTGCAGAGACGGCAAACCTGCACAGTTATAAATACATCCATCTCAGGGTAAAGGAGGTATTTGGGAATATGGAGCATTTTGGACAACATCTGATGATAGATGGATACGGTGCCACTAAGAACAGGTTAGAAGACTTGGATTTGATTTACGGCTTTCTAGACACCTATCCCGAAAGGATGGGAATGACAAAGATCATGCCGCCGTATGTCTTCAAATACATTGGAAAGAAGCCCGAGGATTGGGGGCTGTCAGGGGTGGTCCTTATCGCTGAAAGCCATATCAGCATCCATACCTTCCCTTTAAAACGGTTTTTAAGCCTTGATATATTTTCATGCAAGATGTTTGATTCAGACCATGCCACCCGTTTTGTGGAAAATCTCTTTGGTTTGAAAAAAACAGAGATCAACCTCTTAGACAGGGGACTGGGTTTTCCGAAGGACATTCGCTTAGCCACTGATATCGTTTACAATGAACGATCAGACATGATTAACGCCTGAATAAAATTTGCTTTTCCATGAATGTCGGTGGCTCACATTTGAGCTACAAATTGTCCCCTCGACAATGGTTTAAATGCATAATTAAAATGAGTTTCAAAATTTCTGTAAACAGGGACGAGGAGATGCCAATGGAGACCTTGTTGGATACGCCGGTTTCTTCCATAACACTCGATAAAGACCTTGATGTGGTAAATCTCGTTGAGGGGATGGGAAAGACCGCTTTTCAGGGTAGAAATATATCTATTGCCAAAGAGATATGGTGCAATATGCTCAAGGATGACACAACCATATTCTTGGGTCTGGCCGGGGCAATGATTCCTGCAGGCATGAGAAATCTGGTGGTCTCCTTGATAAAGAACAGATTGGTAGATTGTATAGTTTCAACAGGGGCAAATCTGTTCCATGATTGTCATGAAATCCTTGGAAGGTTTCATTGGCAGGGATCTCCCCATGTTGATGACCGGAGCCTCTTCGAAGAGGGTATAGATCGGATTTACGATGTCTTTGCCAAAGAAAAAGAATTTGATGAAACCGACGACTTTGTAGAAAAGTGGGTCTGTGGGTTGGAACAGGACCGCCCGTATACTACCAGGGAATTCCTCTATCTCTTGGGAAAAGAACTGTCAGCGGTGGGAAAGGAAGAGGGGGTCCTGACATCGGCTTATGAGAAAGGGGTTCCTGTCTACTGTCCGGCTATTGCCGATAGCTCTATAGGTATTTCCATAGCCCTGGGCAGGCGTGAGGGCACGAACAATCTGCAACTGGATACTGTTGCTGACGTCCTGGAAATTACCGGGATTGTCAGTGATTCAGGATCAACCGGTGTAGTCTACGTGGGGGGCGGTGTGCCAAAGAACTTTATCCAACAAGCTCAAGTAGTGGCACGGTTCCTCGATCCAAGCAAGGCTAACGGGCACAAGTACGGTATCCAGATATCCACAGACGCCCCTCACTGGGGAGGGTTGAGTGGGTGTACCTTCAGGGAGGCCAAATCATGGGGCAAGATTGCAAATGAGGCCTCATGCGTATCTGTGTACTCTGATGCCACCATAGCCTTCCTTCTTATTGCAAGCGCCGTCTTCAGCAGTGCAATAGAGACATTGAAGAAGAGAAGGTTTCCCAGGTTCAAGATGGGGGAAAAATTGGAGGTGTTGTAACTGAGTCCCCGCCCTAGTCAAGAAAACATACTTTCGGACAGCAAGCTCTTTCCGCCTCTAAACTTCGGGGCAATATCAGGAAAGTTTGCTCAACTCGATACTTCCAGGGTACTTATCCTCCCTGTGCCCTACGATCAAACCGTCTCATACCGGACAGGGACAAGGGAAGGTCCGAGGGCGATTATCAACGCTTCGCTTCATATGGAACTTTACGATGAAGAACTTGACCTGGAGGCATACAAGGTCGGGATACACACCCTCAAGGAACTGGAGCCTGATATGTCCGGTCCGGAGGGTATGTTTAAGAGGATCTATGACGTTGTTTCCTTCGTGGAAAAGAGAGAGAAGCTGCTGATAACATTGGGAGGAGAACACTCCGTGACCCTTGGTGTCGTGAGGGCATTTGCAGAAGAATTTGAGGACTTTACTGTCCTCCAGTTGGATGCCCATGCCGATCTAAGGGACTCCTATTGTGAGACAAGGTACAATCATGCAAGTGTAATGAGAAGGATATTGGACTATGTCCCCGCAGTACAGGTAGGTATCAGAAGCCTTTCCACGGAGGAGATGGAGTTCGTCAAAAGGAAAAGCCTCCCTGTTTTCTTTGAGACGGACCTCATGGAACGTCAAGACTGGATGGAAGAGATGATATCCCGTCTCTCTAAAAACGTGTACATAACTCTCGATCTGGATGTCATGAACCCTTCAATCATGCCGTCCGTGGGCACACCGGAACCCGGGGGGCTCGGTTGGCATGAGTTGCTCAATATCGTGAGGGAAGTGGCGCGAAACAGGAACATCGTTGGGTTTGACGTGATGGAACTCTGTCCTATCCCTGGGATGCCGGCCCCCGACTTTCTGGCAGCTAAACTCGTTTATAAGATGATAGGTTATTCTCTTTCCCTGAAAAGAAAAGATTAATCTACTCTTCGCATACATTGTCCTCCTCCTCACAATCACTTACCCCCTCCGCATCACGCCTGGAGGTCCATTATCATCGAAGGGTTAACCATAATTAGAATTGCCGGCAGGTGTGGATTTTTCTTGAAAAATAAGAAAATATCTGGTAACAGGAAAACAATACTTCGTGCTTATGAGAGTTCTTATGAGGAAAAGAAAGCCCTTTTGGAAGATGGTAAGGATTCCCCTCCCAGGACAGAGGAGCAGACCCCTTTCTACCCGCAAGGGCAAGAAAGGCTATGACAGGAAACTGGCCAAGGAGGAAGCAAAGCAGGAAATGGACGGAAAGTGATGATAGAGAAAGGAGGAAAAGGATGCAGGTATTGGTAGTCTATTATTCTAAGGGAGGCAACACCAGGAAACTGGCGGAAGAGGTGGCCAGGGGTGTGGAATCGGCAGGGGTAAAGGCTGTGCTCAAAAACACAGCTGAAGTGGAAAAGGATGATTTTCTCAACTCAGCGGGTATCATCGCCGGCTCGCCGGTCTATTTCGGTGTTATGGCTGCTGAGCTAAAGAAGGTCTTCGACAGTTTTGTGGGCATCAGGAATAAGATGGAGGATAAGGTAGGCGCGGCCTTTGCCACGAGTGGACACCACACAGGCGGGAAAGAGACCACCATGATCTCCATAATTCAGTGCCTGTTGATATACGGCATGATCATTGTAGGTGACCCGATGAGTGCATCCGGTCATTACGGTGTGGCCTCGGTTGAGAAACCTGACCAGACCGCGATCGATGATGCCATGAAGCTTGGCTCACGAGTGGCGGAACTCTGCAAGAAGTTGCAGTGAACAACCCAAGAGGAACCACGGAAGATGTCAGACTCGCATAGCCATGAGGGGATAGAATCATCCCCAAGGATCGCCATCCTGAGAAACCCTGTGCAGGAATATGCCTGGGGCTCAACAACCGCGATCCAGGACCTCCTCGGACAGCCCCAAAGCGAGGAAAAGCCCATGGCGGAACTGTGGATGGGCGCCCACCCGAAAGCTCCTTCAGAAGTCCGTGTCCACGGGGAATGGAAGTCGCTCGCTGAAATCATTGAGAATAGACCCGAACCGGTTCTAGGGAAAGACGCTGCCGGAAAGTTCTCGAACAAGCTGCCCTTTCTATTCAAGATTTTGGCGGCAGCAAGTCCATTATCCATTCAGGTCCATCCCAACCTTCAACAGGCTCGAGAGGGGTTTGCCAGAGAAAACGGCCTTGGGGTTCCCCTTACAGCGCCAGATCGAAACTACAAAGACGAAAACCATAAGCCCGAAATCATCTGTGCCCTGACGCGGTTCCGAGCATTGAAAGGGTTCCGCGCCATTGGAAACATACTGGGCCTCATGGACAAGGTCTCCCCCCCACCCCTTTCAAATGAACTCGCTGCCCTCAGGAAAAGGCCTGATCCTCATGGGTTAAAGCGTTTCTTTACTTCCCTCTTGACTATAGACAAAGGGGAACAGGACCGGATTGTGGGAGAAGCTGTGACTTTCGCAGGAAGATACGCCACCGACGATGTCGCATTTCGCTGGATGATCGAACTCAATGGCGCGTATCCTGGAGATATCGGCGTCTTTTCACCCCTTTACCTGAATGTGGTGGAATTGAATCCCGGAGAAGCCCTTTATCTTCCGGCGGGCGAGCTTCATGCCTATCTGGGAGGCGTTGCTGTTGAACTGATGGCCAACTCCGACAACGTGTTGAGATGTGGCTTGACCCCCAAACATATCGATCTCTCCGAACTAGCAAAAATCGCAAATTTCAGGACAGAAACCGTGGATAAGATAAAACCCGTGAAGCGGGGGGCCTGTGAGAGTGCGTACCCTACCCCTGCGGAGGAATTCCTGCTGTCCGTCATCTCGGTAAATCAGGGGATGTCTTTCTCCAGCCCACGAGATCGAAGTGTGGAGATCTTGATTTGTACAGAGGGAGAAGCTGATATCAAGGACTTGGGTACGGGCGAGCTTTTGTCTCTAACCAGGGGCAAATCCATCCTTGTCCCTGCAACGGTGAACCAGTACCGGATCGAGGGTGGGGCAACATTTTACAAGGCTTCGGTTCCCACCCAAGTTCTTGCAGGCGTAAGGTCAGTTATACGAACTTCTTCAGTTGAAAGACCTTCCTGTTCTGACTGATCGCGATGTGATAGTAAGAGTCCTGGGGTACGTAAATGTAGGGGACATCTTCTTTACGCTTGAACACAAAATAGGAAAGGACCATCCGGTTTACGGCGCGATGGCCCACCATCATAATACTATCCGAATGTTTGCTGAGGTATAGAACCTTTTTTATGCCTCGCTCAATACGCTCCTCCATCGATACGTAGCCCTCTCCCTGCGGATACTCATAATAATACTTGTTCCGTTTTCTTGCGGCGGCCACATTCGGCATATTTTCGCGTATTTCGTCATATGTCATACTTTCGCATACCCCGGCATTGATCTCATTGAATTCGCTGAATGACAAAATCTTGCACTCTTGCTGAGCATTCTTGATCGGCAGGGCGGTCTGGACCGAACGCTTCAAAGAGGAAGTAAAGATGAGGGGGATTTTCTTGTTCCTGAAAACATCCCTTAGTTCACCAGCTTGGGAGTACCCCTCTCGGGTCAGCTCCGAATCGCCACCGATACGGTCTTCCAGGTTGTAATATGTCTCTCCGTGGCGTACGAGATACAGGTTCTTGATAAAAGGAGTAACTAGAAAATCGCGAATCCTGTCGACGAACGGCAGACCTCCATTCACTTCCTCTTTGAGAATCCTGTAATTGAACGAATCCACTCTTATGAAATTCCGTTCCTTCTTTAATGGCTTGTATATTCCTTCGTAGTATTGAATCCTCTTCTTAAAGCTGGCGGTCGCCTCGTCCACGGAAAGGGGTGCAAATTCCGGGGTCTGAACCTTGTACCTGATATTTTGCTCCAGTATCTCCTCATCGTTGTTAATACACTCGATAAAGAGAACCCTGTTTTCCGGCAGTTCTGTGGAAAGCATCCTGCGACGTTTTGGACTCACATTTGTTGCATCTATTATGGCCACCTTCCGTTTCCGTTTGCCTTTGTTGACAAAGGTTTTGGCGTGGTTCAAATTCATGACTGCGTATCGCTGGCGGAGGGCGGCGCCCACCTTGTTTCGCGGGTCGAAGAACTCGGGATAATTGGTGTCCTCTCTCGAGAGTCTTCTCCTTAGCTCCCCGTTGTTGAAAATCCTCGTAGCTATCCCGTCCCGTCTGAGACTCTCCCTGAGCTTCCCGGCGATCGTGCTCTTTCCGCGAGCAGGAAGCCCAACCATAATAATGTATAAGAACTCTTCTCGCATGGCTTCTTGATACTGTGGACGAAGTTAGAATCAAGCCCTCTTTCTTCCCTTTCGGATAAGAGATAATCAGGTAGTCGACCCTTTCCGCAATCCCATGGGAAGTACTCTTTTTCTGTTACCGGTCGTAGCTATGGTTCTGTCTGCCAAGGACATTGTGCTTGATACTGAGCCGGAAGAAGGCAAAGCAGCTGAAATGGCGGCCGCTGTATATGCGATTGAAAGTGCCAGGGGAAAAGCACTGGCCGACGCAAAAGAGGCCGAAAAAACCACTGAAACTGCCGAAATGGCAAGGGGAAAAGCTGAGGATCCGATGGCAGATCCCAATTATGTGGGTGAGGGGGTCAAGGCAAAGGCTGAAAAAACCTCCGAGCAAGCTGAAAAGCAAGCAAATAAAATGGCACGTAAAAGCAGCAAAGGCGGCTGCGAAATCAGATACTGCTGCCCGGGGGAGGCAGAAGCCTCC
>JAUXHQ010000288.1 GCA_030621455.1 Deltaproteobacteria bacterium | reverse complement strand
CCTTGCACAACTTTTCATCGGGGCGTATCTGCCCTTTATAGTTGGTGGGTCAATTTTCCTGTATTCGAGATCCTGGAGGTTCCCCTCATGATGATCAAACCAGAGTCCACAGTCCAGGGGATATGGAAGATCACAGACGATGTCGTCCTCAGATATTGCAATTAGAGACTTTGTTATGGTCGTGGGCCCGGCAAAATAGATTTTTCTCACACCGAGAGCTACCGAACATATCGCTGCGCTCACAACACCATCAAAATCACTATGGGTTACTATCTTCCCGTACACTCATTACCTCGTACAAAAAAAATTACTAATTTCTCAATGACTCAGGACTTATTGCTGGTGCGCTAACATCCCATCCTGTGGTCGGGATTTTTTAACTTGGTGCCAATATAACCCGATGGGGACAAAATTGCCAGCAAAAAAATGTGTACGATACCGTTAGGAACAAGGCGAAATCCATTCTACTCACTTCTTTGACAGGGCGCCTACCGGACATGCTTCTACGCATTTTAAACACGAGTTGCATCGGGAATCGGCAAGGGGTCTATTCTGGAAAGTGCCTACCTGAGTTTCAAAGCCTCTGAAGTTGAAATCCAGTCCGGCCTGTTTAACGACCTCATTACAGATGTAAACGCATTGACCACATAGAACGCACAGGTTAGGATTGTAGATAAACAGAGGATGGCTGTCGTCTACAGGCAATTCCGGGAGGATCTGCGGAAGTCTCTTCGGCTTGAGTTTGAATCCCATCTCACGTGCAATATCCTGAAGGGCACATTTCTTGTTAGCCGGGCACTCCTTGCAAATTATGGGGTGTCTGGACATGATCAACTCGAATGCCATTCCTGCCAGCCTTAATACAGACTCTGTCCTGGTATTTACTACCATCCCGGCGGCCACCTCTTCCGTACAGCTCGTTACCGGGCCTTTCACCCCTTCTATCTCAACGAAACAAAGTCTACAGCCCCCAAAAGGGAGAGGACTTTCCGGGACAGCACAGAGATGAGGGATGAAGATGCCGTTCTCCAAAGCAGCCCACAGAATCTTCTTGGACTTTTCAGTTACTATTTTTTTTCCGTTAATTATTAAAGATACTGTTTCCATCTTTCATCCTCATAGGTTGAGCAAGAGCAGCTTCTATGTCTTGTCCTCTTCTGATGGGGTATCATCACGAGGTTCCGACTCAGGAAGATCACGTACAGGCGATATCTTTATCACTGCATCATACTGGGCAGGACAGGCATCGATACAGCAGGCACATTTGACGCATTTCTCCTGATCGATAGCCTTAATACGATCTTTTCTCGTATAGATAGCCTCTGTGGGACAACTGCCAACACAGGCGTCACATGCCCGTTGGCACTTCTCAGGAAGAATGTAGTAAGCGATAAGATCTTTGCACTCCAGTGAAGGGCACCTTGCCTCTAGTATATGAGCTTCGTATTCCTCCCTGAAATACTTGAGGGTTGTCAGTATGGGGTTGGGAGATGTTTTGCCCAGGTTACAGAGAGAACCCTGCTTAATAGTCGCAGCCAATTCCTCAAGCAGATCGAGGTCTTCCATACAGCCCGTTCCTCTTGTGATGTTAGTAAGGATATTGAGCATATGCTTGGTTCCGATCCGGCAAAAGGTACATTTGCCGCAGGACTCATTCTGAGTGAACTCCAGGAAGTATCGAGAGGTTTCAACAATACAATTGTCCTCATCGAGTACTACCATCCCGCCGGAACCCATAATCGCTCCTGTTTTCATTATCGTGTCAAACGATATTGGTATATCCAAAAGGGTATCCGGAAGGCATCCCCCTGATGGCCCCCCAATTTGAACCGCCTTGAATTTCTTCTTGACTGGTTTGGAAGTTTCTCCTGCAACCTGTGATGTCTTGATCAGGGGGGGTGGGCCACCGCCAATATCAAATATGACCTCTCTTAGCATCGTCCCGAAGGCAACCTCCACTAAACCTGCATTCTGTATCTTGCCGGCCAGGGCGAATACGGCCGTACCCCTGCAGTTCTCCGTGCCTACGGAGGCGAACTCTTCAGATCCATGAACGAGTATTTTGGATACTGAAGCGAGAGTCTTGACATTATTTATCACCGTAGGTTTCCCCCACAGACCTTTATTAGCCGGATAGGGAGGTCTCGGTTTGGGCATCCCCCTTTTCCCCTCTATAGATGTCATGAGCGCCGTTTCTTCGCCACATACGAATGCCCCTGCCCCCTGGTTTATTTTGATATCAAAGCTGGTCCGGCTGCCCAGGATATCCTCTCCTAGAAGTCCCAGTTCTCTGGCCTGGGAGACTGCCTTACCCATTATGTATACAGCACGCGGATATTCTTTCCGCACATATATGTAGCCCGATTCAGAACCGATCGCACGACCCGCTATTATCATCCCTTCTATGACGGAATGGGGATCGCTTTCGAGAATGGTTCTGTCCATAAAAGCGCCGGGGTCTCCTTCGTCAGCATTGCATATGATGTACTTTGGAAACTGTGGGGCCTTCCTGCAGATGTCCCATTTTCTCCCTGTTTCAAAACCGGCGCCTCCCAGTCCTCTCAACCCCGCTTTCTTCATCTCTTCAATTATCTCTGACGGTTCCATATTAAGGGCATTCGCCAAACCCGCATAACCACCAAGGGCTATG
>JAUXHQ010000179.1 GCA_030621455.1 Deltaproteobacteria bacterium | reverse complement strand
TTCTCTGAGCAAGGCCGCACGACGGTTTGCGCCGAGGCGTACATGATCGTACGTCGCAGGCGGAAACCGGAGGAGAACGAAGCTCAGGGGAAAAATGGCCATTTCTGGATGGAAACTAGGTAGGAACCAATTTTGGAGATAATGTTATCTCAGTATACCATTTAAGTCAAGGAGGTGCAGTATGAGAAAGAAAGGTACATTTTTTCCACTTTTAACATTGGTTTTTCTTTTCTTGTCAGCACAGGCCCTTGCCTACGGGCCACGTGAAAAAGGGATGTGCATGGGGAAATTTCATGAACATGCCCGTGACGCTATGGAAGCGCTCCAGCTCACTGAAGACCAGAAGGGGGAGCTTCATGCCTTGAGAGATAAGCTAAAAGAGAAGTCTATCAATATCTGGAAAGAACTCGAACAATTACATGTAAAGCTAAAAGAAAGCGTTCTTGAAGGCAGTGGGTCCTCAGGTGAAGGACATGAGGAGATTGTAAATGAAATCGTAGGGTTGAAAGGCAGGATGGTCAAGGAGAGACTCGAAAACTGGATCAGGTTTGTCGGGACCCTTGATGCCTCACAAAAGGAGATTCTGGCCAACAGGTTAAAAGAGTTAAGAGAAAAACGCCCGAAACGAGGGATGCATCTGAGGGGATACTTTCCGTTTCCCTAGTTGTTACCCCCAATATTGGTTCCTGTCACAATACCAAAGACGTACCTACTGTTTTATATGGGAAAGTGAGCATATGCGCCGCAGCCAAAGCGCCGAGAATACCCCGATCTTACCTGCGGATGAATCAACCTGGCGCGAAGTTATACAGACCCATAGCCCATGGCTATTCAGGTTGATCGGTCGATTTATCCGCGATCAGCGGGGGGTGGAAGATCTGGCCCAGGAGACTTTCTTTCGCGCCTTTCGCTATCGGGAAACCTTTCGCAATGAAGTGCCGTTAAGACACTGGTTGGCCAGAATTGCCATCCGGCTCTGCTATGATGCCCTCAGAAAGAGAAAAGATCTCAAGGAACTTTCCTTTTCAGAGATGAATCCCGGCGCCTTGGATGAGATTGAGATAAGACTATCCTGTGAGAATCAGGGAGAAGACGCCGACCCGGAAACGAGTTTGATAACGAGGGACCTTTTGGAAATGATGCTCGCGCAACTTTCGGAAAAAGACCGGATGATTCTTATTCTAAGAGAGGTAGAGGGCCTGACATCGAGGGAGGTGGCCAGGTCGTTGGGACTCACCACGGCAGGGGTCAAGATGCGTATTTACCGGGCTCGGCGATCGGTACTCCGTAAGCTCAATAGCATTCGGGAGATCGAACCGAGAAAAAATAGGCTAGGGAGTATAGGATGAAGCAATATAGAAATTTCCGGAAGAATCTGAAGTCTTGGATCGGAAAGGCAGGAAAGGAAGATACCGTTCGTTTAAAACGCTTTTTTCAATTAGTCAGAGATGAACAGGACAAGATAATACCTGTACCTTCGCCCGATTATTATAACCGTGTGGCCAGAAATTTGCGGAAGATTGAGGTGTCGACTCAAGGCAGATTGCCTTATTTGTTCTGCCGGCAGTGGCACTGGCCCTGGGCGTTGGTTACTGCTGCGGTCATAACCGTTATTATCGCTATCTACTCGTTTCGCGCTCCCCTTCCCCCAAAGCTCGGAGTAGATGACGCGCTATTTGTTCTCACCCCGGAGGTTGTCGTTCTTGAAAGTCTATCAGAAACACTTGATGCAGAATCAAACGAGCTATCCTGGAGTGAGAAAGTGAGCGGATGAGCAGGCACAGGAAAAGCAGGAAAAAATTAGAGAAGACGTTACTTGTTCTGTCTCAGACTCCATATGTAGTTGACGAGGGCATGGAGTTCTTTGCCTTTGATGAAACCTTTCCATGCCGGCATCTTCAGCCTCGCCTTGTCCCGATCGGCCATCCTTCCAGGATCTTTCGTCATCTGTTCGGTCACTCCGGCCGTAATCATCTCCTTCAATTTGGCCTTGGAGTTCATATGCCGGGTGAATTCCTCGCTATTCCAGGCGGGGATATAACCCGTCTTTGAACCGGGGTTCTGTATACCGCCTTTGCCTTCTGTCCCGTGACAGGCAAAACAACTGTTGGCCTCAGCCACAACCCTGCCCAATTGAGTCATCTTCTTCACCTTCTCACGGAGCATCTTCATGTCCTCCGCCATGTCCAGATTGGCCGCCTTGATGGCTCCATCGAAGTCGGTCAACTCACCACCATGACCTCTCCGGAACTCCAAGGCTTCATGCTTGCCGACAAAGGCGAGTTTGCTCACTTTCGACATTACCCCTTTGGTGTCGGAGCCCACGAGATAATACACCTTTCTAACATCGATCATATCGCCCGTTAAATAATTCGCAACCTTGACCTCACCTACATCCTGTTTCCCCAATATTATCGCAGTGCAATGGATGCTGCATGTATACCTTTTGCTGCCATCAGCCAGGGTCAAGATGTATTTTGTCAGCCTGTACTTCTGCAGGTCCATTGCACAGAGGTTACACCATCTCTGTGCCAATGCCTCTTGTGTTGACCAGGCAAGGACCGATACTATCAAAACAAACGAGAATATGAAAACCGTTCCTCTCTTTCTCATCGAATATCCCTCCTTTATTTTGTGGGATTTCAGGACATATAGCATATCCTGTTGTTAAAATTTATATTAATTACCTTTGGCGGTATTCTTTGACCCGGTGATTGACATCAGGGCTTCGTGTACTTCCAGACTTCTTCCCAGTTCAATATCCTGCCCCCATGAACCTTCTTAAAGATCTCCGCTGTTTTTAGAGTAGAAAAGATCAACATGAACGGAACCATAGACCCCTTTGGGCGCAGCCCGCTTTCCACCAAATAGAAGGCTTTGTTTGCGTCGATCATCTCCCCGCTGTCGTACTTCTCAGTTACAGTGTTATAGTCGCGGGCCAGGATGGAACCGATCTTGCCTCCCTTCAGCCGGGCTTTGAAGAGAACGAGGCAGTGCAAACAGCAGAAAGAGTACTCGCCGGCACGGACAGCCTTGGTCCCTTCGGTTACCTGAACCGTGAACTTTGTTTCGCTTTTCTGCGCATCCATCCCGCACATAATACACCGCTCAAATGCGTGGGCCATGAGACCCGGAAACAGGATAAGGGAAAACGTCAAAGCGAAAACTCCAGTTAAGTAAAAAACTGGTTTCTTTCTCATGATCCTTACCTCCTTTTTAAATGGTTTGATGTGTGTTCCATAACAAAGATGTTGACCCATATGGTTACAATCCAGGGAGATCATTATCACTTCTCATCCCTTACCAGGCATAAGCAAGATTCAGATAAACGTTTCGTCCGATTTCCGGCACCTTTATGCCGGTTCGGAAAGGGTCTCTCTGAAAAGAGAGGTGTTCGAAGTACTGTTGATCAAAGACATTATGAACCCCGGCAAAGATATCGAGTTTCTTATGTCTTATCCCTGCCTTCAAATTCATTATCCCCCACCCGGGAGTCTTCTCCTCATTCAGGTCGGAATCGACCCGGTGCTGGTCATCTGCAAAAAGACCCTCGATCTCTGCGAAATATGTTTCTATGTCGTATCTTACCGCGATTCTTCCCTGCAGTGGTGGTATCTCAGACAAAGGTTTATCAAAGGTATCGTCGCGAGCCCAGGTATAAGAGAGCCCCCCCTGAAAATGAAGATCGAAGGGAAGGAAGAGGTTCAAGTTGATCTCATAACCATAGAGCGTGGCATCGACGTTTCTGAAACTCCTGGCGCTCTTGACCGGTCCCTCAAGATCATAAACAGTGATAAAATCCTGAATATCACTGTAAAAGAATGTTGCCTTCCCGTAGAACCTATCCCCCAGGTATTTAACGCCAAAGTCAAACTCCCGGTTCTTTACCGGATCAAGTTCCGGGTTGCCGACCCAATCGGCCTTAGCGGGCGGTTTTTGTAACGCTATGTATCTTTCATCAGGACCCGGCGGTCTGGTTACATGTCCGAAGCCGGCAAAGAGTTCAATCTTCGTCGCCGGAGCATAAAGAATCTGGACGTTACCACCCACGTAAGAATCGGTCTCCTCTCTGTCTCTGGTACCATGGTACAGGCTGTATAGGTCGGTGCGGTCGTCATGGGCCTTCGTCTTTGCATGATCGAACCTTGTGCCCACGGTCAACCTCAAGTCTTCCCCGATGGGCCGGTCATATTCAAGGTAGGTTCCGATATTTCTCGAATCACAATCGGGCATCATTTTCTGTTTTCCCCCGGGCAGGGTATTCTCAGCATCCCAGCTCCTGAGATAATAGTCAATCCCAATCGTCAAATTGCCCGTGGGGACACGAATATCCGACTCAACCTTCCCGCCAAAAGTCTCCGCCTCCGCGTAAGTCCTCATCATGAATCCCGTATCAAACCCTGAAGAGGAGACCCTTCTCCAATCAGTCATATCATGCTTTACCCGATTCCAGTAAAATTGAGACTTCAGTTTATCTATTCGATTCCCGAGACCTGAGACCTCATAGGTTACGTTCACTCTATCCGTGTCGTCATAGACAGCGTCCATGAGGAGATAGGGATAGATAATATCGTCGGCCTCCTGGCGGGTATAATCGATTTTCAGTCTGTGATTTTCGAGGGGATTAAACCCGAATTTGGTCCAATAGGTGTCGATGGAATAAGCCTTATCGTCTTCTTCCCCACTTTTATATCTGTGTATTGAAGAAGGGGGATATTGTTCCGTGATGCGATCCCCGTCCCCGTCCTTATAGGGTAGGGAGTATCTATATGCATACCCAAAAACGGCGTCGACTTTGTCGCCGCCGTATGAGGTATTAAAAGAAGCATTGATGTTTTCATACGATCCGACAAAGGTGTTTACAGTACCTCCCCATCCTTTTTCCGGCTCCATGGTCTTGATTTCAACCAGACCCCCCAGACTCCCCGGATTTTTGACATCAAAGGGACCTTTGATGACGGAAATCTTCTCAATCTCTGCAAAATCAGTGTGGAATGAATTCGGGTCCATCCGGTTTGGGCAGGCGCCATAAATCCTCATTCCATCTATTA
>JAUXHQ010000281.1 GCA_030621455.1 Deltaproteobacteria bacterium | reverse complement strand
ATCTTTTGTGCCAGCAAATCTTCCAACTTCATTGTCCGACTCTCTATTACCCCACTCTCAACAACGATTCTCTTCTCTCCTTCAGCCCGTCGAGGTCGATGGGACAGACGGCGGTTCATCATATATCCAGATCCAAATCTATTTCAGGTCCCCGGGCCAGCGTATTCCGGATTATACAATTTTCACCCGCACTCATCACAGCCTTCGAACGGGGACCGGGATCTTGTGGGAGAGATATATCCCCCACAAGATTCGAAATCCTTATCCTGGTTCCTTCTTTGGTCGTCTGGAAAGTCAGGTTCAATTCCATCCCCTCGTGGGGGATCTTTGCTGTCTGGCAATACCTTGCAATGTGAGCTCCTACGCATGACCCAAAAGCCGCGACGAGTATCTCTGCCGGTGAAGGGCCTTTATCGGAGCCCCCTTCGTCCTCTGCCATGTCCACCAAGAATCTGTGGTTCCGCACATTGACGGAAAAACAGAGCCCCCCTTCATGCCTGACATTAACGAGGTCCATCTTGACCTTCCTTTCTCAGTTCTCCCACTTATCTTTAGACACACCCGGTAGGTTTAGATAGCCCGGCCAGCTTACACGCCCCTTTTGCAGGGCCTGACGGAAACATTTCATATATGTATTTCAGCTTAAACGAGCAATCCTTGCACAGCTTCCTGATCATTGGCGCAATGCCGTACTCTTCATAATATTCTCTGATATAGTTGATAAGCTTCCAATGATCTTCCGTGAGTTCTCCTGCAATGCCTTCCAGGGACGCGTAGTCCTGCGCAAATTGTGGGCTCCACTTGTCAAGCTGCTGCAGGAAGCCATCCTCGTCAACCTCGTAAGTGTTCCCTCCAAGTTCTAATTCCGGCATATTCTTTACCTCCTCTTTTTTGTTATTGTCAATTTTTGTTAATTAAACGAATCTGAAAGAGCCCTATATACCTCCGGCCGACGACGACTCAAAAAGAAGCCCATTTTACTTTCTCGAACGTGTTTCAAAACACCGGACCTCAAATCAGTTATCGCCATCCTTTCACTCTCACCACAACTCTCAGTCATAACCCTACCTTTCGGGTCGAAGATAATGGCCACTCCCGGAAAAGTCAGTCCGGTATCGTAGCGCCCGACCTGATTACACGCCACCACAAATATGCTATTATCATAAGCACGTGCTGAAAGGTAACGGATCCATCGTTCCCTTTTCTCCATGGGGGTCTCTCTAGGAGAGGCATAAGGCAGAAAAAGGACCTCTACCCCCCGGAGAGCCAGGACAGTAGTCAGTTCCGGAAAATGTGTGTCATAGCATAATTCAACGCCAAAGGTAGTCTCGCCATATCTATACGTGGGTAGCCTGTCGCCATGGCTGTATACATTTTCCTCATTCGGGGCAAGGTGGAGTTTCCTGTAGACATCCCCCAATCCATTGGGAGACGTGACAATATGACTGATAAAGAGGTCGTCATCTTCTCCTCTCTCTATCAAGCCGCTCAATATTGTGAGACCGGTATACTTAGATAGACTAACTAAAACGTTGCTACTGGGTCCGGGGATGGGTTCAGCATAGGTTGCGATCGTCGCATCGACACGGTACCCCGTTATGCTCGCTTCAGGAAAACAGACCAGGTCTGCCCCTTGAGCAGCAGCGTCCAGGGCAAATGCCTCTATTCGTGTCAGGTTGTCGGATGTTCTTCCCACCACTGATTCCATTACCACCACAGCAACGCGTACATCTTCCATTCTTCCACTGGCGCTTCCATCAGAAATTCAGGGCAGCGGGGAGATTACCCTCGTTAAAGGGCACATCTTCTCTTTTTCTACCGGGCTTCTGACCATAAGAAATGGCCTGGTCAAAGAGACCCTCAGCCCATTCTTTTTTCCCTAAAACGTGGAGATGAGAGTATGTTGCCAGGACATTCCTGTAATATAGTCCATCCCTTCTCCCATCTACACCGCATCCTCTCCTGACTTTAAATGCCAGGGGCATCTCTTTTTCCGCTAAATCCACGATTCTGGAATAGTGAAATTCATGGCCGCATAGGGCCTCCCCTACTTTGAAATAGGGGTTGGGTTTATCAACTTCAAGGATGGTGTACCCATGACCCTGGGGACTTCTTTTCAGTTCAATAGTCAGGGGAAAGACACCGGTCATGGGGAATGTACTTCCGTCAATTAACAGGTTTCTCCCAAGATACATCAGCCCGCCACACTCCGCATACACGGGAAGTCCATCTTCTACTGCCTCATTCAGAGACCTTCGGAAACCTGAGTTGGCAGCCAGGGCCTCGGCATGGGTCTCAGGAAACCCCCCTCCGATGTACAGGGCATCCAACCTCGGAAGCTCATCCTGCAGGAGGGCGTTGCACTCTACCATTTCGGCCCCCAGTCTTTCAAGGGCCTCCAGGTTATCAGGATAGTAAAACCAGAAGGCTGAATCCCTGATAAATCCGATCCGCGGCCTTTTTCGAGGCATCAATTGCCTCCCCTCTTGTGATCCGGCTTCAGTAGAATCAATCAGGTCGAGAGGTGGCGCATCTAAGGCAATCTTCCATACTTCCTCTATATCTACGAATTCTTCGACAATCCCTACAGCCTTGTCCACGGCTTTGCGGGCGCCCGGGTGTTCCTGAGGTGGAACGAGCCCCATATGCCTTTCCGGAAAGACTGATCCTTTTATCCTGGGGACGGCCCCCAATACTGGAACTCCGCAATTCTCCTCTACAGCACGGCGCACAATCGATTCGTGGCGATTTCCCCGAACCCGATTAAGAATGACCCCCTTTATGGCCACCTCAGGGTCAAGGTGTT
>JAUXHQ010000068.1 GCA_030621455.1 Deltaproteobacteria bacterium | reverse complement strand
TTATTGGTTGGTGGTTAGTATCCGTTGGAAAATATATAACTACTGAGGGGAGGTTTCAGGTGTCAGTTTTCAGCAAAACACTTTAAAAGTCGACCTTATATACTGACACCTAAACACAGAAGGAGGGGTAATTTTGTGGACTTAGAAAAACTTGCTGAGAATATCGGATTAGAGGTTGAAGACTTCAACGAAGTTTTCGAGCTTTACGTGGAAACTACCTCACCTGACCTGGAAGAACTTAAGGCAGCCCTTGTAAAGGGCGATGCGCAGGAGGTCCATAAAACGGCCCATTCCATAAAAGGATCTTCTGGAAACCTGGGTCTCGATGAGTTATACGAACTGGCCGGAGAGATTGATGACCATGCTCGAAAACAATCCCTGGATGGACTGGAGGATATTGTCCGCGTCTTTTCCGAAAAATATCAGGAGTTGGTAGAAGATTTTAAGAGGAGCAGGTGAACAGTGGAGAAGAAATCTATACTTTTCGTGGATGACGAACAAAAGATATTGAGCGGTTTGAAACGATCCCTCCATAAGAATAGAGAAGTCTGGCATATGGATTTTGCTTCGAGTGGCAAGGCGGCGCTGGAAACTATGAGCAACCGGGAGTTTGATGTGGTTGTCTCCGATATCAGAATGCCGGAGATGGATGGGATTCGATTGCTGGAAGAGGTAAAGAAACATTATCCTAAGGCGGTGAGGATCGTGCTTTCAGGCTATGCCGAAATAGAAAAGGAGAACAAAGCGGTACTTGTGGCCCACCAATATCTCTCAAAGCCGTTAAACACAGAGGAACTGGACAACACCATAACGAGGGCCTGTAATGTACAAGACCGCATGAACAACAACGAACTCAAAGAAGTTGTCTCGCAAATGGGGACCCTGCCAAGTCTTCCTCAGGTTTATCTGGAGATGACCGAAGCCCTGGACAGAGAAGCGTCCATAAATGAGATCGCTTATATTGTAAAGAAAGATATGGCCATGAGCACCAAGGTATTGCAGATCGTTAACTCTGCTTTTTTTGGCTTTATCAGACAGATATCGGAGATCAGAGAGGCCGTGGTTTATCTGGGCGTTGACACCATAAAAGCCCTGACTCTTTCCGTCCATGCCTTTGAGGAATGCAAATCATCCAGGGTTATTAAAGGATTCTCCCCGGATGATCTGATGAACCATTGCCTCAAGGTCGGAAACATAAGCAAAAAATTGGCGATAAAACAGGGCTTGAATAGAAAGGAACAGGACATGGCGCAAACATCCGGGATACTCCATGATCTGGGAAGGTTAATCCTCTTTTCAAAAAAACCGGATATCTTTGAAAAATCTCATGCCGCTGCACTACAGAAACAAACTCTGGAGTCAGATATCGAAAATGAGATGATGGGCATGACACATGCGGACTTGGGGGCATATCTCCTTGATCTGTGGAATCTGCCGTACGAAATAGTAGAGGCGGTTATTCGACACCATGATTCATCAGCCGACTCTCTTGATGGTCCCGGAATTGCAAGGATCGTATACATGGCCAACGGGTATGTTCATATGAAGGACGACGACTCGGTAAAAACCAGAGAACTATATTGTATTGATCATCATTTTTGTAAGGAAACGGCGTTTCTTGAAGAGGAATAGCAGATGAGGAAGGACAAAGAGATGAAATCGGACGTCAAGGTCAGCGAAAGCATGTTCCGTCAGATCTTTGACAACATGAGACAGGCCTTTGCTTTGCATGAGATTATCACTGATGCAGGCGGGAAAACCATTGGCTTCCGCCTCCTTGGAACAAACAAGACATTTGAGGAGGTTACGGGCCTCAACAAGAGTGCGGTCATTGACAAGACCCTTGATGAAATCAGAATTTCCGCGGACAGAAAGGATTTTGTCGACTTCTATGAGCGCCTTCTCTTGAAAGAGGAGATGGTTAACAAAAGGATTCATTATGAACCCTCTGGAAAATATTTCAACATCTCACTCTTTTTCCCCCTGGAAGGTCAGATTGCGCTCCTCGCTGATGATATTACAGACCTCGTTAAAAGGGAAGAAGAAGAGAAGTTAATGGAAAAACAGATACAACACCGGCAAAAGATGGAATCCGTGGGTGAACTTGCTGCAGGGATAGCACACGAGATCAACACCCCCATACAATATGTGGGAGACAACCTGAGTTTCTTAAAAGACAGTTTCGCTGATATGATGAACCTATGCCGGACTGCAGTCAAACTCCATCAATCAGACAGAGACGGGAATGACATCCGCTACGATCTGGCGCGGATTGGGGAATTAACCGAGGCTGTTGACATGGAATTTCTAATGGAAGAGGTGCCCCAGGCCATTGAACAGAGTACTGACGGGGTCAAGAAGGTGACCAAAATAGTGGCGGCCATGAGAACATTTTCCCACAGTGGTGTCGCGGAAGACCAGACCGACATCGATATCAACGATGCCATAGACTCTACCCTTACCATTTCCAGAGGCAGGTATAAGTACGTGGCCGAGGTTCAAAAAGATTTCGGCGACATACCACTGGTAGCGGGTTACGCAAGTGATCTCAATCAGGCCTTCTTGAACCTCATAGTCAACGCGGCCGATGCCATCCGGGAAAAGGGAGAGACTAAAACGGGGATTATCACCATTCGCACGGCCAATGATCAGGATCACGTGGTCATTGAGATCAGTGATACCGGGACCGGCATACCCGAGGAAGTGCAGCCAAAGATATTCGACCCCTTCTTCACAACAAAGGGGATTGGAGCAGGCACGGGTCAAGGGCTCTCTATTTCGTATAATATGATTGTCAAAAAACACAATGGCTCGTTGACCTTCAAAACGG
This sequence comes from Deltaproteobacteria bacterium, assembly GCA_030621455.1. Taxonomy (GTDB): domain Bacteria; phylum Desulfobacterota; class UBA8473; order UBA8473; family UBA8473; genus JAUXHQ01. The sequence continues at coordinate 5,172 of JAUXHQ010000068.1, read as the reverse complement.
AAAGGGGAAGGGGGTCGACCTTTATTATAAGGCTACCCATATGAAGCAGTAGAAGTTAGAAAGCATAAGGCAGAAGTGAAGGAAAAGAAAAGCAGGTGTCAGGAAAGAGAAACACTGACACCTGAAACCTGAACACTGACACCTAGAGCGACACAATCTGCCTTCTATCTTCTGCCTTTCCACCTTCTAATTTCCGCAGTACCTCTCTCGCTCTTTCAACATCCGCCTTTATCTGCCCAACGAGTTCATCGAGACTCCCAAAGGCCTTTTCATCTCTCAGTCTTTCCACAAAGGAAATCCTGAGATCTTCACCATAGATGTCTTTATCAAAGTCAAGGATATTGACCTCTATGGAGAGGTCTTTGTCCTTAAAGGTCGGTTTGAAACCGATATTAGCAACCCCTTGATACAAACGATCTTTGTGGAATACATGAACCACATATATCCCCGGTTTGGGAAAGAACTCATTAGCGAGATCCAGATTTGCGGTAGGAAAACCGAGGCCCTTGCCCCTGCTCTTACCCTTGACTACCTTTCCGGCAATGGAATAGTCCCTGCCCAAGAACGTGGCGACTTTTCTTACCTCCCCCTGCCGGATAAGATCCCTGACCATTGTGCTGCTAATAGTAACATCATCCACTGAGATAGCATTCACAACCCGCACCTCAAAGTCAAGCTCCTCCCCCAATGCCATCAGGGTATCGATATTCCCTTCTCTCCCTTTGCCGAAAGCATAATCATGGCCGACGAATATGATCCTTATCCCTATCTTATCCACGAGGATACCTTCTACAAATTCTCTTGCTGACAGCTTTGCATACTCAGGGGTAAAATCCTCGCATATAACGATATCGATCCCACATTCTTCAATGAATTTGATTTTATCTGAAAACGAGGCTATCAAGGGTAACTTCTTTTGGGGCGCCAGTATACGTAAAGGATGGGGTTCAAACGTATATACTATTGAGTCTCCTTTCAATTCAAACGCCTTCTCCCTCACCTCTTTAAATATCTTTTGGTGCCCAACGTGTACACCATCAAAATTTCCTACGGTTATAACCGGGTTCTTAAATTTCTTCTTTATACTTTTTGTGCCCCACACGATTTCCATTGAACTTCTTCCCTCTGAATCCTCATGGAAGTAAAGGACTTGTTACAGCCGCCCTTTATCTGTGGATGAACGAGAGCGCCCCGCTACGCTGCTCATACCAAGACTTTTAGAGAGGTTACCATGAGATTCCCGCAAAATTGGCTTGACAACTTCAAGGTTGCAAAGTATAAGTGAATAAGATAGATTTTGCAACTAATTTCTGTCTGTCTTAAGCCGGAGTGGCGGAACTGGTAGACGCGCTAGGTTCAGGGTCTAGTGGGTGTATGCCCGTGGGAGTTCGAGTCTCCCCTTCGGCACCAAGGCAGAAAGGTCTGCGTATTATCCATATATCTGGCCTATATCCGGCTGCGGCAAGAAACAAGCATCTACCCCTCAGTCTTGAAGACGTTAAAGAAATCCTAAACCAAAAATCCCGGATCTTGAAAACTTCATTGCAACCTAGTCTTTTCCCTGTTTGTTCCTTATAGTCGGCATACTCTTTGCAATTCATATATTTACACAAAAATATCTTAGCAGGTATTGAGACATGAAAGGGGGATATTTTATGGCCATACGATTAGCTGTTAATGGTTTCGGGAGGATTGGGAGGTATCTTGTAAGGGCGGCTGTTGGCAGGGACGATATCGAGATAGTCGCCGTCAATGCCAGGGCAGACACCAACACCCTGGCCCATCTCCTCAAATACGATTCAGTACATAGGTCATTCCCGGGAGAGGTTAATACCAAGAATGACGCTCTCGTTGTCAACGGTAAGGATATCAAGATAACAAGGATAACAGACAACCTCACTGAGCTCCCATGGAAAGAACTGGGTATCGATATCGTTATGGAAACCACGGGCAAGTTCAGGGACAGGGAGAGCAACTCAAAGCACCTTGAGGCAGGGGCCGGGAAGGTAATTATCGGAGCTCCCGGCAAGGGTGTTGATGCCACGCTGGTTTGCGGGGTCAATGAATCGCACTATGACCCTTCCAGGCACCACGTGGTGTCCAATGCGTCCTGCACCACCAACTGTCTGGCCCCCGTTGCAAAGGTTCTACATGAAGAATTTGGTATAGAAAAAGGTCTCATGACCACAATCCATTCCTACACCATGGACCAGAGGTTATTGGACGGATCCCACAAAGACCTCAGAAGGGCCAGGGCAGCGGCCATGTCAATGATTCCCACCAGTACGGGCGCTGCAGTGGCGGTTACCCAGGTCATACCTGAACTAAAAGGCAAACTCGACGGCATGTCCATCAGGGTTCCCACACCGAATGTGTCTGTGGTGGATCTGGTAGCTGACCTAGATCGGAATGTAACCGTGGAAGAGGTAAATAATGCACTCAAGAAGGCCTCTGAAGGGGAGCTCAAGGGCATACTCTCCTTTTGTGAGGAAAAGCTGGTTTCCGTCGATTTCACCAGCAGTCACTATTCCTCTATAGTGGATGCTCCGAGCACCAACGTCATGGCCGGGAATATGGTAAAGGTCTTGTCATGGTATGATAATGAGGGCGGTTTCTCTGCCAGAATGCTCGATCTTGCTGTCTATATGGGAGAGAAGCTCGGATAAACTACGAGGAGGGATAAGTGCCGATAAAATATATAGATGATCTGGATATTAAGGGAAAAAAGTTGCTGATAAGGGTGGATTTCAATGTCCCGCTCGATGAGTTGCGCAATATTACTGATGACTCGAGGATAAGAGCGGTCCTTCCTACGATTAATTATGCCCTTGACGAAGACGCCAAGGTGATACTGGCATCCCATATGGGCAGGCCGGGAGGGAAGGTCAACAAGGAACTCACCATGGGACCGGTGGCCAGGCGACTCCAGAGGTTACTAAAAAAGGATATCGTCCTGGCCGGTGACTGTATCGGTAATGAGGTAGAGGAGATTGTTGAAGGCATGGATTCGAATTATGTGGTGCTCTTGGAGAACTTGAGGTTCCATGCCGGGGAAGAGAAAAACGACACGGAGTTTGCAAACCGATTGTCCAGGCTGGCAGACATATATATCAATGATGCCTTTGCCGTGTCCCACAGGACTCATGCCTCATTGGTCGCCGTAACCCAATTCTTCGACGTGTGTGGCGCCGGGTTTTTAATGAAAAGAGAGCTCAATTACTTCGACAGAGCCATGAAAAATCCGGCAAGACCGCTGGTGGCTATTATAGGGGGAGCCAAGGTCTCCAGTAAATTGGGGGCTTTGAAAAATGTCATCACAAGGGTAGATAAGATGATAATTGGAGGGGGGATGGCCTTTACCTTCCTCAAAGCCCTCGGGTATGATATAGGAAAGTCGTTGCTTGAGGAGGACCTGATAGATACCGCACACAGGGTTTTAGATCTGGCAAAGGAACTGGGTGTGAAGTTCTACCTTCCTGTAGACTGTGTGGTTGCGGATAAGTTTGACCCTAAAGCTGAAACCAAGATAGCTACTTTCCAGGAGATCCCCAAAGACTGGATGGCGTTGGACATCGGTCCTGCCACCACGAAACTCTTTTCCGAAGCCCTGCAGGATGCCAAGACCATTATCTGGAATGGACCTATGGGGGCCTTTGAGATGGATGCGTTCAGCAGGGGAACATTCGCAATGGTCGATCATGTTGCCAGCTCATATGCGCTGACTATCATTGGCGGCGGAGACACTGATGTGGCCGTTGACAGGGCAGGAGGATTGAGCAGCATGTCTTACGTGTCTACCGGAGGAGGCGCCTTCATATATTTATTGGAAGGGAAAGCGCTCCCCGGGATTGAGGCCTTGAGGGACAAATAGTTACCGTCTCGACCTGTGCAGTTGGTCAGATTTACCGCTTGCCGGCTACTTATTTCGTTTGCTTGTTATGAACTACAGTCTAGCATCCGGCAGTATGTATAATAGGATAACAAGGCTCGTTCGTAGATTTGTATGTTGGTCAAGTCCTTACGCATAACAAGCAAACGAAATAAGCAGCCGGCGCTTAACGCAATGCTGTTCACCTATTCATCAGAGACACTTCAAGACACTGGGGTTGAGTAACTGCACAGGTCGGTCTTTGTCAAAGTCAAAGTCGATCTGTGGATGGGGAGTCAAATATGCGAAAAGCTGTTATTGCCGGAAATTGGAAGATGAACAAGACCGTCTCCGAAGCGGTTGAGTTAATATGTGAGCTCAAGAAGTTGGTTTTCGATGTAACCGATACGGAAATAGTGGTTGCCCCTCCTTTCCTGGCAATCTACAGGGTAGCCCAAGAGGCGAAAGGTTCCAACATACGTATTTCCGCTCAGGATATTTTCTGGGAGGAAAAGGGGGCCTACACCGGCGCTGTATCCCCTATGATGTTGTCAGATGTAGGTTGCAAATATACCATCGTAGGTCACTCTGAACGACGTCAATATTTCGGTGAAACCGATGAGACCGTCAACAGGAAGATAAGGGCTGCCCTGGGCCAGGGTCTGGCCCCCATCTTTTGTGTGGGTGAGGTCATTGAACAAAGAGAGTCGGGAGAGACCTTTAGTGTGATCGAAACACAGGTTAGAAAGGGACTGTCAGGTCTTTCTCCCCCGGAAATGAAGGATCTAATCGTTGCCTATGAGCCGGTATGGGCTATCGGTACGGGTAAGACGGCTACCGGTGAGCAGGCTGAGGAGGTTCATGCTTTCATAAGAGGGCTTCTGAAGGAGGTCAGTCAAGGTACCGCGGATAATACCAGGATTCTATATGGCGGAAGTGTGAACCCCGATAATGTAGATGGGCTGATGGCCAAACCAAACATAGATGGGGCTTTAGTAGGAGGAGCAAGCCTCAAGGCCGAGGACTTCGCACGGATTGTGAAATACAAACGGTAATACTCTAAATCTACCCCTCCCCTGTTCCGCTAACCTTCCCATCTTCATCCTCCGGCCTTCCTTGTACTTAATCAGAAATTTGGAAACTTAGGGGCGACTCATTTCTTGTTGCTTTCAATTAGCTATTGAAGCCCTGGTTTATCAAGATGTTAACAGTGATAACCAGAAGTAAATAATAGATATTAGGTTGTAGTAGTTGAAATTTATTGTAGAAAATCTCCATCCAATGATTATTCGATACCTAAAGGA
>JAUXHQ010000065.1 GCA_030621455.1 Deltaproteobacteria bacterium | reverse complement strand
GAACGAGGAGGGCACATACCTTTTGGTATGTAACCGACGAGAAGCTCAGTCAGACGGGATGAATCGGCGGCCGAAATGTGGGAGTTGTTTTTGGACGAACCCTTGGGCATAATAATTGCATGAAGAATCCACCGAACATCATTGTTCAACTCGTTCACATTCAAGGACCTCTAAAAGGGGAAATTCAGGAGTTCTCTGAGCCAAAGATCTCCATCGGGCGCTACCCCCACTATCATGTTCACTTTCCAAAAGATTTTGGGGTTGTGTCACGGGAACATGCTGAGATTGTGAGAGAAGGCAACCGCTTCAAGATTATTGACAAGAGTCAGAACGGAACATTTGTGAATGGAAAAAGAAAGAAAGAGGCCTATCTTAAGGATGGAGACGTTTTAACCTTTGCGGAAGGCGGCCCAAAGGTCAGTTTTCTTACAAAGATGGTGGAAGACGAACCCCAACTGGCTGGTGTTCCAGGCCCAAGCCCACCGGAGAAAACCGAAGAACGGTTGTATGAGAAACCTGTGGTGACTCAGGCCAAACCTGACGTGGGACAGGCAGAGAAGATTTCCATTCAAAGAGTTCAGATACCGCTCGTTATCCAATACGGGCCTACGCTTCGCTCATTCAAGGAACTTCCGGTAACTATAGGGAAGGCTCCAAACTGCGATATTTTACTTGAACATCCCGGGATCCTTGATCGCCACGCTGAGATTTTTTTTAACCAGGATCAATATTGGGTTAGAGATCTCACAGGGCAGAAGTTGATTTCTGTCAATGGTCAACATGTTGATCTTCAGACCCCACTTCATCCCGAGGACGTTTTGAACCTTAGCCCTAGAGGGCCTAAATTCCGCTTCATGGCTGGAGGACGTCTGGCAGAAATCGAAGAACCTGTACAAGCCTCCCTTGAAAAAAAGGAGACACCTTCAGAGGGGGAAAACGGACGTAAAGGCCCAACCGAGGTCAAGTCCATCTTCGACAAATTTTTACGGCATTAAATGCAGATTAGAAAGCCCATCCTAGACCGAATAGCGACTCTGGAGAATCTTCCTACCCTTCCCCACATACTCCTGAAACTCATTAAAGCCTGCGATGAAGATAAAGAAAATCTCAAAGATATCGCCAAGATTATCGAGAAGGATCCATCCCTGACCGGAAAAGTATTGAGACTCATCAACTCAGCCTATTACGGACTGCCCTATAGAATCGAAAGGATGGATCAGGCCGTGTCATTTCTCGGCACGGATACAATCAAGAATACCGTTATTTCTACGTCGATATTCCAGGCTTTTGACGACACTCAAGGGGATGTTTCCTTTAACCTCAAGCGCTTCTGGTGGCACTCCTTGAGGTGCGCTATCGTTGCGAGGCTTATCGCCGAGCGTTCCAGCTACAGTAAGCCTGGCGAGGCATTCCTGTCCGGGCTTTTACATGACATCGGAAGGTTAGTGCTCTGGGTGAACTTCCCAAAAGAATACTCAAACCTATTGGAGATGTACAAAGACAAACCGGATTTGCTTCTTGCCGGGGAGGTCCGGCTCGGAGCAACCCACTGCGAAGTTGGCGCGTGGCTGCTTGATCGCTGGAACCTTCAATCATTCATGGCAGATTCGGTTTTATGTCACCATGAACCCATAGACAGGATACGAACTGCCCTTCCGTTGGTAAAGATTGTTTATGTGGCTAATGCATTATCCCGAATGCCCATTGCGGGACAAAAAAATCAGGGCTTCGAGGTCGCAGAAGACATCTTTGGCTTTAGAGATGCTGATATCGAAGCGTTGCTGGTTCATGCAGATAGAGAATTGGGAGAAGTGGCTCAATCGTTGGAAATCGAGATTGAACCGCCAGAGAGAGGGGATACGCCGTTTTCTGAAAAAGACTTTGGGAAGCAAGAGGACCTGGTTCATGAAGTTAGAGACATTTCGCTCGTTATGGGAACTCTTCAAAATCTCTTAGAAGCCGATGCCGAAGATGCCATAGTGAAAGTTGTTCAGAAGGGTCTACAGATTCTGTTTGATGTGAGAAATATATTTTTCTTGCTCTATGATTCAGAGAAAGACAGTCTCGTTGGTAAGAGTATTCCAGGAGATGAAAAATCCGCCATGATGAGCGAGCTGATCATTCCCATGCAACTGAAACATAGTTTATTGGTCACCTCTCTTGCCAAAGGAATGCCCATTGATTCATTTACCTGCCCTACACGCTCCCCGTCCATCATTTCGGATGAACAGATCATTCGATTCATTGGCAAGGAAGGTATGCTTTGTCTCCCCATGATTGCCCATGGAGACCATGTGGGCGTAATTATTATCGGATTAGACCATGTTGAGTTTTCGCATATTTCCAGGCACTTCAAGTTTTTAACCTTGTTTACAAATCAGGCGGCTTTGGCTCTTTACACGGAACAGATGAAACAAGACCGGTTGAATGCAATTCAATCCGAACGCTTTGGCGCGTCGATGGCTGTGGCGCGAAAAGTAGTCCATGAAGTGAACAACCCGTTGAGTATCATAAAGAACTATCTCAGGATTCTCGGAATGAAGTTGTCAGAGAATGGCATAGCGCAGGACGAGATTGGGATAATCAACGAAGAAATCGATCGTATTGGGCTTATGCTTCAGCAATTGACCACTTTTTCCGGAGGGACAATCGAGAAGATCGAGCCTGTAAATGTTAATGATCTGTTGTCGGATTTGGTAAAGATCATGAAAGAGTCCCTGATGAAAGAATCAAAGATTGCAATTCAATTAGACCTCGAACCATCCCTCCCGAACGTTATGACAGAGAAAAACGGGCTCAAACAGGTTTTCATCAATCTCATCAAAAACGCGGCTGAGGCGATGCATGAGCGTGGAAATCTTCAGATCCTGACCCGACATCTTTCCGATCAGCTTGAAAGCGACGTGGTAGATTATAATAAGGGATTCCAGGGCTATGTAGAGATCACCATAAAGGATGATGGGCCGGGCATTCCCCACGATATCAAGTCACGACTCTTTGAGCCGTTTGTAGGTTCCAAAGGTGGTGGTCACAGCGGACTGGGTCTGTCCGTAGTGCACAATATAATAAACGCTTTAAATGGAACGATATCATACGAGAGTGATGACAAGAGGGGCACCAGCTTCAAAATAGGCTTACCCATTGTTAGGGATCAGAAGGCATAGGGAAGATGCCGTCATAACGGGCAACGGATGCGAATACCCCGTAATAGCTATCCCCTGGCAGACCCATAGTTTCCATCCGGAATTGATGCAAGGAGAGGAGGATTAACACTTTGTTTGATTCCTACAACAGGTCTATTGAATACCTATTTGGTCTTCAGGCATCAGGGATAAAACTCGGGCTTGCAAATATATCCCATCTTTTATGCCTGTTAGATAATCCCCAAGAGAAGCTGAAGGTTCTTCATATTGCAGGGACCAACGGTAAAGGCTCCGTTGCTGCCATGGTTTCTTCCGTTCTCCACACGGCCGGGTTTAAGGTGGGGCTTTACACGTCCCCCCACTTAGTGAACTTTACTGAAAGAATCAGGGTAAACAATCGAGAGATCTCGGAGAAGAGAGTTGCGGAACTAACGGATTTCATCCGTGAGAAGATACAGGATACGGATCTTGGCCGTGATATTACTTTCTTTGAGTTTACGACCGCCATTGCGTTGCTTTACTTGTTGGAGCAAGACGTAGATCTTGCCATTCTGGAAGTAGGGATGGGGGGAAGATTTGATTCCACCAATGTGGTTGATCCTTTGCTTTCTATTATTACTAACGTGTCGATAGACCATCAAGCATATCTGGGCAATACGATACGTGAAATAGCCTTTGAAAAGGCAGGAATTATTAAGAAAGGTAGTATTGTCATTACCGGGGTTACTCAACCCTCAGCATTGGCCCTTCTTAGGGAAAGGTGTTTGAATGACGGGGCCGTTCTCTATCGAGTCGGCACGGATTTCAAAGGTAGGAGAATGCGTGACGGCACTTTTAATTATTACGGAATAAAGAAGAAATACCGAGGTTTGAAGTTAAACCTTTTAGGAAGACATCAGATCATCAATGCGGTAACCGCGCTGGGCGCTATTGAGATATTGGGAGAAAAGGGTTACAAGGTAAGGGATGAAGCCATCTATGAGGGGTTGACGAACATTTACTGGCCGGGAAGACTTGAGGTTATCCAAAAAGATCCCCTGGTTGTTTTGGATTGTGCCCATAACCCCGCAGGGATAAAAACCCTCGGAGATGCCATATCCGGTGGAGTATTTTCCTTTAAGAGGCTGTTGCTGGTTTTAGGCATTATGATGGATAAGGATTTCAAGACTATCATCTCAAAATTGGTTCCTTTGGCGGACACAGTCGTGCTTACTCAACCGATGATGGATAGGGCGGCATCTACTGAGGTTCTATACAAAGAGGTAAGGAAGTACCATGAAGAAATTGAGATAGCCCGCGATGTTAAAGAAGCAGTGTCACTTGCCCTTTCTCTGGCCGGGAGGGAAGATATGGTTTGCATAACAGGCTCCATATTTATGGTAGGGGAAGCCAGGGGGCTGCTTGTTGGGGCATAAAGCCACAATCCTGCCAATATGTCCCATCCAACTCTCTTCTTCACTGACCCTAAGCCTGAAATGCTGTTCTAGATCAATTTCGACAAAAGTGACTCACTTAAAAACTGTGAAAGCGGGAGTGTCCTCCCGCAAATGAATTCATAAAACTACTAAATAGCTAAGTTTGCGGGCGTTTCCGCATACCAGGGATGTGTTGCAAAGACCCTGATACGAGAGCTGATTTTGGCATGATATTTGCAAAACTTCTTCTATGTTAATAGGTCAAAGGACCTATATTGTTTGCGCTGGCGACTTGGTGTGGTGGGTTGTTCGTTCTCTTAATGTTTTTGGTAGAGTCGCCGATCCCTGACCCTCATGGAGTTGAACAGAAAGCTTCGAATCTATACTTTTCGGGATCGGGCGAGGTAATTGCTCTAAGTCAAGTTTAAGAGAGATGTTGGGATAGCCGGGTTGCCATCACGGGTAATTCGGCTTTTTTGTTTGCGGGATATGACGTGGAACAGAAAGCGCCAAAGTGATCCACAATACAATTGGGTAAAGGGATTTGATTTGAAAGGGGAAAAGCATGTTTCTTAGAGGAATGGCAATAGTGATAAGCACTGTGACGCTGGTTCTTGGGTTTTTCTTTTCCACTACAGCCTACGCCTTCTTACACGGAACCCCGGTTGAGAGGTCAGCTTACCTAAACGTTGTGGCTATCCTGGAACAAGGTGAAGTGATGGGTTCGGGTGCTCTGGTGTCCAGGAATAAGGTAAACACTGCAGGCCATTGTATTTTAGACGACCTTTCGCTCGACTTCCACTTTGGCCGCTTGTCGAGGCTGTTTTCCAACCTGGGTGAAGGATTTATCAAGAATCAGAATTCTCTTTTTTCTTATCTCATATCACTCCCTACTCTGGAGGACAGGAGGAGAGAACTGGATCGATACTTCAATGCCATAATCGAGAACAGGAAGAATGCGGTAAGGGTCTATTTTGGTCCGGGAATTCCCGGAGGAAGGGTTCATGGAGAAGATATCATTGAAAGAATTGTTATCCATGAGGATTGGATTAACATTTTGAGGCATCGGTTTTTTCAGGCCTTTCAGGCGTTAGAAGAAGAAGAGATCATGACGCAACACCAACTGGAAGAGTGTTACACTAAAGTGCTTGATTTTGCGGAGATTTACTTGAGAGAGGATATCGATACGCAAGAGGTCGAGATTATTCGTCCTTTTACTGCAGATGAGTATCATGCATACCATTTTTCGGGTAATGAGGTCATTAGACTTGTAGGATTTGGGAACACCAGAACCTTTGGTGATAATGACTATTCAAATAGTTTTGGCGTGAAGAACCGACTCGATGTTACTTTGAATGGGACCCTCTCTAATGGTGAATATGATTTTAAGGTGGTGGGGATGCGTGGAAGGAGCGCAGGAGAGAGCGACAGTGGTGGAGCTGCATTTGTGCAACTGAACAATGGGACCTGGAGGTATCTAGGAGTAATCGTAGGGACAGCGCCATGCATTGGATATGAACATTTATTCAGCATTGACAATTACAGTGTAAAAGGTACTACCTTGCTATACACCAGAACAGAGTAAACCACGCTGACAATTAACCACCACTGAGTTTTTAAGGAGTTACGAAACCAAGGTGTAAGAGATTATCACTTGATCAGACGTCGATGCATGACAAAGAGGGCTAATGGGAAAAAGATGAGAGAAAAAGTGAGAAGATAGAGAACGCTCCATAAGAGTTCGATACTCGTAAACCCAAGGCCAAATGCTCGAGTGAGTTTCACAAGGTGAGTCAGGGGGAAGAGGACGGAGAGACCTTGTGCCCAGGCGGGCAAATTTTCAACAGGGAAAAATGTCCCGCTGAACAGGAACATAGGTGTAATAAACAAGAATATAGGCAGGTTGAATATTTCTATGCTGGGTACCATGCCTGTGAAAAACATGCCGACAGACCCAAAGGCGATGCCCCCGAGGCATGCCAAAGGTATGATGAGAAGTCCCGCCGGGTAGGTAATAAGACCGAACATGCTCATTATCCCCAACATTATCGAAGCTGCAATAAGGGATTTGGTGGCCCCCCAAATGATTTCTCCGGTTATAATCTCTTCGACGGAAAGAGGTGTAGCCATTATGGCGTCGAAGGTTTTCTGATAGTACATTCTTACAAAAGAGGCAAAGGTGTTCTCAAAGAAGGCATTGTACATTATGGTGATGGCGATTAACGCCGGTGCAATGAAACCGACATAAGACACTTCAATATTGTTATAATGGATTTTTCCGACCAATACGCCCAGTCCAACGCCAAAGGCCAATATATAGAAGAGAGGCTCCAGAAGGGGTGGAATAAAACTGATCTTCCATGTCTTTTGGTAGACAGTTAGGTTCCTCTGCCATACTCGAATGAATCTCTTCGAAATTCTGAATGAAACCCGTCCGGTCATTCTCTCAGATCCCTGCCTGTTAATTTTAAGAATACGTCCTCCAGTGTAGCCATTCGCAGGGTACATCCCTCCCTACAATAGTTGTTGCTCATCTCATGGAACAGGTCCTCGCCATCTTCGGAGTAGATGATCAGTCGAGGACCAACATCTTCGTACTCCAGCCCTTCAGATTGAATGTATGCCCGCAATTCTTTGCTGGGTTCAGCGACCTCTATAATGTTTTGACCTACGTATTTTCTGATGAGCTCTATAGGTTCTCCAAGGACTAATATGCGACCATGATCCATAATAATAAGGCGGTCACACAGGCGAGACGCTTCATCCATATAGTGGGTGGTCAAGAGGATGGAAAGACCCTGTGACCTCAGTTTTTCGAGTCGGTCCCAGACCTGGTGCCGGGATTGTGGGTCGAGACCGGTTGTCGGTTCATCGAGAATTACAAGATCAGGGCTATTGATAAGTGCACGGGCTAGAACCAACCGGCGCATCATCCCGCCTGAGAGTTCAGTAGATCTCGCCTTCTTTCGGTGATCGAGGCCTATAAACTCTAAGAGCTCCTCCGCTCTATTGTGGGCCTCCTTTCTGGGAATGTCAAAATAACGGGCATATACCTCGAGGTTTTTCAAAACATCCAGGTCAGGATCCAGGTTGTTCTCCTGCTGGCATACACCCACCCTGGATTTGATCTTGCGCAGTCCTCTCGATACGTCGATCCCGAAGACCCTTAGGCTGCCCCCGGTAATGGGTGAAAACCCGTAAATCATCCGAATCGTCGATGTCTTTCCTGCACCGTTAGGTCCCAGTATACCGAAGCATTCTCCCTGCAGTACTTTAAAGGAGACATCATCGACAGCCACGAAATCGCCGAACGTCTTTCTCAGGCCTTCTGCTTCAATAACATGCGCCCGCTCTTCCTCTTGATCGGTAGTTTTTACTCTCATGGCTTTATGACTCGAACGAGACCTATATGGGCCCCTCAAACGTATGGACGGGGCTCCGACTGTGTCCCACGCTGGATGGGTTTCCAAATTTCTGTTAATGAACCGCAAAGTTGATTTTTTCAACGGAAACCCGGCGACTGAAACAGTCAACAACATGTCCTTGAACGTTG
>JAUXHQ010000102.1 GCA_030621455.1 Deltaproteobacteria bacterium | reverse complement strand
CAGGGACACAGGGGGACGGGACACAGGGGGACGACCTTAAATAATCAAATAACCTATTACTTGGATATTGGACTTTGGGCAAATTCATGATCATTTTATGGTCAGAGCGTAAATCAAGGATACGATCAAGAGCCCGCCACAAGCGAACATTTGCCAATTCTAGTTTCCTCTAGCAGAGCTGATGAGGAATTATTCCGGGGTTTGAGCGAGTTTACTGTTCTGCTCAACCCCCGGAATAATTCCCTGGGCTTCCCCCACGTTGGTTTCCCGTTGCCGCAAAGGCTAACACGACGCACCTTACATAACTATTGAGTCACAACTGTTCTATCACTGAGGTAGTCATTTTGCCCAAAGTCTAAATATGTAATGGGTTTATACTTAATCGCTGTTTCTTATCCAGGGGTGGGTGGTTGGGGGGCTTTGGGCATATGGCTGTCTGATAATCACTCAATATAAGTAAGAGTCTGCAAAAGCCGTGATCAGGGGTATTTTCCTTGCGCGGCTTTTTTGTTTTGGCGATTACATAACATGGATTATCAGATGGCCGGGGGGTGGGGTGTAAACAAATTTAGGTCAGATTTGTTCGATCTGAAAAACAAAACCACAGGAATAGTTTTACCTATTTCGAGGATTTTGTGTTTGAAGATCGGTCAAAGATGGCCTGAAGATGAGATGTACAAATGGGGAAGTTATTTCGGCCTCTCCCCTTAGTGTAACTCTGTATAGTGGTTCCATGTCGTCGTCCTTCTATATGAAGAGACGACCATACCAAATATTGCACAGAATGCGAAGCTTTAAAATTTACATTATACTAGAAGCATATCCGGAAAGAGCTAGGCGGGTACTTCTCCCAACAATCCGAAAGAGGGAACCTGACAAGTCTCAGCAACTTCATCAGCTGCCTTTACCAATCTCCAGCTCTTCCGGTTAGAGACAACCTTCTTGATCAACTTGTGGTTCAGGGCATGGCCTGATTTGTAAGCGATAAGATGACCAATTACTGGAACACCCAGCAGGCTCAAATCGCCTATAGAGTCCAATATCTTGTGGCGAACAAATTCATCGGGAAACCTCAATCCGTCTTCGTTAAGCACCCGAAAATCCCCTAAAACGATTGAATTGTCCAGAGAGCCGCCTTTTGCAAAACCGTTAGCCCTAAGGACCTCAATCTCTTTTAAGAAGCCGAATGTTCGCGCGCGACAGATCTCTCTCTCGAAGACGCCATTCGAGAATTCCATGGCACAGGATTGCCTGGATATAAGATGATGATCAAACTCCACCGTGTATGTGATTTTAAGCCCCTTTAGCGGTGCTAGAATCACTTTTTTGTCTCCATCGGAAACCTTTATTGGCTTTTTTATGACAAGAAATCTTTTAAACCTATTCTGAACCTTTATACCAGCAGTTCTCAGAAGATAGACAAATGGAGAAGCGCTACCATCCATAATAGGAACTTCAGAGGAATCGATTTCGATTATGGCGTTGTCTATTCCAAGCCCCAAAAATGCTGCCAGCAAATGTTCAACCGTGGATATCTTTGCTCCGTTGTGCCCAAGTGTTGTGGCAAATTTTGTATCCACAACGTTCTCAACATCGGCCTTAATCTCCACATGGTCGGGAAGATCAGTCCTCACAAAGACAATACCATTATCTGCGTCCGCAGGCCTAATAGTAACGTTCACCTTGCTTCCTAGATGGAGTCCGATGCCCGTAAAACTTATTGGCCTGGCAAGTGTTCTCTGATACATAACCTTTTTGTTCTTCCTCCCCGGTCTCACTCTCGAGTTTCTATTTTGAGTTTCTATTGAGCCATCTATTTTCTGTTTTGTAGATGTTATCGATAGCAAAAACTATACCAACGGAGGAAACGCCTACTATTTTATCTGATGAGATCTGGAATAATTAAAGTAAATCATGAAGAACAACGCATATTAGCGGTTTCCGTATACTATAGAAAGTTAGCCCTCTGTGATGACCTCTCTCTCAAATACTCGCGTGTGCATTTGTTGACACGGTTTGATACAAATGCGTCGTATTTTTGCAACACTACTTTCCAAGATATCTCTCCTTTTCACTGTAAATACAACCGCAGTATTGCTGACGGTACAACCCCAAATCCTTTGATATCCTTATGCCGTCTTTCCATCCCTTGCGAAAATCCCGGTAATAGAACGGAACACCATACTCTTTGGCTAAGCCATCTCCAATTTCCCTTATCCTCTCGTGGTTCTGTAGCTTGCTATGTAACAGGGTGGTGGTAAAAAAGTCAAAATTTCCTTTTTTCGCCACCTGAGCTGTTGCCCTCAGACGGGTATAATAACAGTATCGACAACGCTCGCTTTCCCTGAAAACTACATTTTGCAGGAATTCTTCCAGCCTGTATTCATCCCGGTAGATCATCCTCAACTGAGTCTTGTCCGCATATTCTTCAATAGATTCAAGCCTTTTCCTGTATTCTTGATAAGGATGTATGTTCGGGTTATAGAAAAAACCGAAGACCTCGGCACCACCTTTCCTCAATTCTTGGACCGGGTAGATTGCACAACACGAGCAACAGATATGGAGCAATGTTCTCATGGGAAAGTAATTCCGTAGGACGGAGTTAACACCCGTCCCTACCGTAGTAATTCTCTTGCGATAACCACCCTTTGGATCTGATTCGTGCCTTCAACGATCTGCCCTACCTTGGCCTCCCGCATGTATCTCTCTACAGTATAGTCCTTCATATAACCATATCCGCCAAGAATCTGTACTGCATCCGTTGTAACCCTCATGGCCATGTCCGTGGCAAACTTCTTGGCCATGGCCGCCTCTTTGGTGACTTTAAGGCCCTGATCCTTCATATAAGCAGCCTTGTAAACGAGAAGTCTAGCAGCTTCAATCTCCGTGGCCATGTCTGCAAGCATGAACTGTATTCCCTGAAACTCGGATATCGCTTTGCCAAATTGGACTCGCTCTTTTGAATAGTTCAAAGCTTTGGTCAAAGCAGCGTGGGCAAGTCCGACAGATATTGCACCTATGTTTATCCTGCCCCCGTCCAGGGCCTCCATTATCATCCTAAAGCCTTTACCTTCATCACCCAGAAGATGATCCTTCGAGACAACACAATCATCAAAAATCAATTCCCTTGTGGGATATGAACACATCCCCATCTTCTTCTCTGTCTTACCAAAGGAAAAACCGGGGGTTTCCTTTTCAACCACAAGAATACTCGCCCCTGCCGCTCCCTTTGTCTTGTCGGTCTTTGCCACAACAGTATAAACGTCAGCCTCTCCACCGGCACTTATGAAGATCTTGCTCCCGTTGATAACATAATCATCCCCCCTCTTCATCGCTGAGGTCTGGACAGCCGCCGCATCAGAACCAGCGTTGGGCTCCGTAAGCGCAAACCCCCCGAACAGCTCTCCCTTGGCCAGTGGGACTACCCACTTCCTCCTCTGGTCTTCATTTCCGTTCTTGTATATGAGAAAGCAAACAAGGTTACTGATTGATAGATAACTCATAGCCCTGTATACCTTTCCCAGCTCTTCATATATTATGGCCGATGTCAGGGACCCCATATTTGTACCACCGTATTCTTCGGGACATGTCAGGCCGAAAAGCCCCAGCTCCGCTATCTTCTTGAATGCTTCCTTAGGGAATATCTCCTTCTCTTCCCACTCATCAACATAAGGGGCCAACTCTTTCTCTGCAAAGTTCTGGACCATTGTTCTTACGGCTTCCTGGTCATCTGTCAACTTAAAGATCATTTTACACCTCCATCATTATTTGAGTGTACCCTTTTTTCGTTTGATGTTCAGCATCCACGATCATGTTTGTTGCCGGTTGCTTGCTTCTTGTTGTCTGTTGTGCGTAAGGACCTGTCGTAACTCCAGGTAATCCAATGAAAATCCGACTCAATTGTCATCAATACTTGGTTCAGAAGTGTAGTTCACAACAGGCAACAAGAAGTAAGCGGCCGGCAACTGGAATGCTGGAACGAAAAAAGGTTACACTCTCATTATTTTAAACTAGCGCCACTCACAAATGCATCTTAGGGACGGGGCTGCACAAGTTTCCAATTCAGAAATGCGCAATTTTTCGCAAGGTCAAGGGATTATGGGGAGCAGACTGATGCAGCGATTGCAGAAAAGTAACATTTCTGGATGGAAACCAGGCTAAATCACCTTCTCTCTTCTTAAATCTTCAATATCTTCCTTGGTGTACCCAAAGGAAAGCAGCACCTCTTCAGTATGTTCTCCCATCTTCGGAGGAGGGCTTTTGACTCGGGCCGGGGTTTCTGAGAATTTAACGGGGAAGGGTACCTGCCTTATCTTCCCTAACCGAGGGTCATCTATCTCCTTTACCAGCCCCCTGTGTAAAATATGTGGGTCGGAAAAGACCTCTTCCATAGTATTGACAGGACCGCAGGGGACACGGGCTTTGTTCATCTCTTCAATCCATTCGCTCCTGTCCTTCCTTAGGAATGCTGCCCTCAGTTTTTTAGATATCTCCTTGCCGTTTTCGATCCTCTTCTTGTGAGTACTGTACCGAGGATTATCGAGTAATTCCTTTAATCCAAGCGCCTTACAGAGACTTTCCCAGAAATGCTCCTCAAGTGCCCCCACAGTAACCTTTTTACCGTCCTTTGTCTCGAATATGTCATTCGCAGGTGCAAGGTGACCCATTTCAGTAACCCCCGGAACCTTCCCCGTGGTGAGATACCCCCCGGCACGAACGCTCATCCAGGAGACGATCCCATCGGTCATCGAGACATCTATGTACTGTCCCTTTCCGATCTTGTCCCGTGCCATCAGGGCGGCAAGGATCGAGACCGTAGCAAACATGCTCGAACTGAGATCAACTATCGGTAAGCCTGGTCTTGAGGGCGCCACTCCTACCTGCCCCGGGAGACTTAACACCCCCCCCACTCCCAGGTAGTTTATGTCATGGCCCGGTATGTCCCGGTACGGACCGTCCTGCCCAAAACCGGACACTGAACAATAGACAATCATGGAGTTTATCTTTCTGACCGCCTCATAGTCAACACCCAACCTCTTTGTCACGCCCGGGCTGAAACCTTCCAATACAACATCCGACTTTTCAACCATCCCATAAAAGATTTCCTTTCCTTTCTCAGCTTTCAGACTCAAAGTGACGCTTTTCTTATTTCGATTGACACTCATGAATATCTCCGGGATCATCTCCCGCACATAATCCCCCACACCGGGCTGCTCGAACTTGATCACCTCTGCTCCCAGGTCTGAAAGCAGCATAGAGCAATATGGACCCGGCAAGAGTCTTGACAGGTCCAGTACCCTGATCCCTTCCAAAGGCAATGTCATTGGCTGTTTCCTCCTTTAATGGTCGGTACTTCCAATTTCCGGCTAATGGATTTCACCCCAGTTTCTTCCAACCCCTATATCAACTTTCAGAGGCACACGGAGATCCATTACCCCCTCCATCTCCTCCCTCACCATATGGACAACATCCTCGACCTCGTAGTCCGGCAATTCAAAGACCAGCTCATCATGAACCTGCATAATCATCTTTGCAGAAAGCCCCAACTCCTGGAGTTTCCTAAAGATGCTGATCATGGCGACCTTTATCAAGTCAGCGGCGCTCCCCTGAAGAGGCGTATTCATTGCGGTTCGTTCAGCAAATTGTCTCACCGAAGGGTTTTTACTGGTGATCTCCGGGAGGTAACGACGGCGATTGAGCAGGGTCGTTACATAACCATCTTCCTTGGCCCGGAGTATGATATTTTCAATATATGCTTTCACCCCTTTATGCCTTTGAAAATAGCTATCTATGTATTCCTTTGCCGTTTTAATGCTTGTCCCCAACTCCCGGGCCAGTCCAAAGGCACTCATCCCGTAAATAATCCCAAAATTGATTACCTTTGCCTGCCTCCGCATCTCGGAAGTAACCATGGACGGTGTGACCTGGAATATATCTGCTGCCGTTTCCGCATGTATGTCCCGGTCATGTTCGAATGAATCCACGAGGATCTCATCCTCAGAAATGTGGGCCAAAAGGCATAGTTCTATCTGGGAATAATCTGCAGAGATCAAAGACCATCCATCCTCGGGGATGAACGCACAGCGTATCTTTCTCCCTTCTTCTGTCCTTACGGGGATGTTCTGCAAATTCGGACCACTGCTGCTCAGTCTCCCGGTCGCGGTAACAGTCTGATTATAGGAGGTATGGATCCTTCCGGTCTCCGGGTGAATCATCTTTAATAGCCCATCCGAATAGGTGGACTTCAATTTTGCAAGACTTCTGTATTCTAATACCTTTGCCGGAAGTTCATGCTCAAGTGCCAGCTTACTCAAAACATTGACATCAGTGGAATATCCTGTCTTTGTCCGTCTGGCCCCCGGCAACTTAAATTTCTCAAATAGGATATTGCCCAACTGCCGGGGAGAGTTGATATTAAACTCTTCTTCTGCCAGATTATATATATCTTCCATGAGCAACCCCAGCTCGGCTTTCATCTCCCGTGATATCTCCTTCAAGGAATCCACATCCACTCTCACACCGCTCATCTCCATATGAGCCAAGACTTCGATCAAAGGCATTTCGACATTATAAAAGAGGTCATCAGAACCATCCTTCTCAAGCTTCGGCGCCAAAATCCGGGACAGGAGAAATGTAACATCAGAGTCTTCACATGAATAAACCGAGGCCTTCTCAACATCTACCTGATCGAATGTGAGTGCATTCTTCCCTTTCCCGGCAATATCCTTGAACGATATCATCTGATGATCGAGGTACTCCCTTGATATATCTTCAAGGTTGTGGTTGTGTTTGGAGGGATTTAACAGATAAGAAGCCACCATTGTATCGCATTCTATCCCAGAAAGTTCAATGTCATAACGTCTGAGGACCACATAATCATACTTGATATTCTGCCCGATCTTCTTGACTTTTCCATC
>JAUXHQ010000121.1 GCA_030621455.1 Deltaproteobacteria bacterium | reverse complement strand
GATCCCCGAACGCCTTAATCCTCTCTTCCTGAACCCTTTTGGCAGACTCCCTGGTAAAGAAGGCCCCTTTAAGATACGCATCTTCCGTAAATCCTCCTGCCCTCTCAAGCACAGAGCTCAACCGTTCGCCTTTGGAGATAGAATACATACCTGATAACTTAACTTCACCTTCCAGTATAACATTCTTTTCCGTGAACCAGCCAGGGATCTGACGGATAAGAATATAGTCGTCTTCAACCAGTGGGACATTGTGCTCAGGGTTGTCCCTCATCGCTTCGGAAAGGTTGATGTTGATCACCTTGGAGACAATTTCTTTCTCTGTCTTTCTTAAACGCGTCATCTCGGCTTTTTGTAAATAGGCGCCCCGCTTCAGATTCCCTGCCTTATAGATGAGGTCTTTCACCCTCATATTATCCAACAAGAGATACCTGCCCGGCCTTTTTACCTCCCCACCGATGCTTACAAAGGGAAACACCTGTAGATGCTCCCTGGGAGAGATTGTAATCCGGTCGTACTCTTTCAGCTCAATATTCTCCAAAGGATCGCCTAGTAGCAGCTTTTCAAGGTTGAAGGAGATCGTCTGGGGATGGAGATCAGGGGGAACCAACCTTATGATCTCGGCGTAACCGAGATAAGGCTCAGGCAATAATTGATCAAAAGAGGGGATCAGGTCGAGGAGTTTCATCCCCTCCTCAAACTCATAGCCGCCAGGGCGTTTCACATGGCCCTCCAGATATACGATGCTTCCAGTGGTAGATAATATAGGAAAGACCTTTACCAGATCCCCATCTCGAAGGGGGGTCTTTAACTGGCGGCCTTCCTTTTCCAAGGATTCTGAGATATCGAAGTCGGCTACTACCTTTCTCTGATGGGCCTCTATACGCTCAATCTGAACCCTCTGGAGATAACCGTGGAAGGTCACCCCACCAGCCAGGTCCATTAGTTCTTCGAGGTTCATAGACTCTTTTATCTCGTAGATCGCCGGCCTCTTCACATTCCCAGCAATTCCGACTACAGGTCCAATAACCGGAATAAAGATCGTGTCCCCTGATTGGAGTCGTTCATCATGGCTTTTGTCACCTCTAAGGAGAAAATAATATATGTCAATGGTTTTAACGACATCATCTCTTCTAATCAGCTGGATCTTCCTCATGGTTCCTTTCCTTGAGGGTCCTCCTGCTGATATAAGGGCGCTGTATACTGTAGAGACCGAACCTAGAGTATAACTTCCCGGGTTCTCTGCCTCTCCTACCACGAATACCCTGATTGTTCTTAGTCTATCCATAGTGATGCTTATCCGGAAACCTGAATAGTACTTTGAAAGTTCATTATGAATAGTTTCCTTTAACTCGGAGAAGGTCAGGGCCCAGACCTTTATGGCCCCTGCCTTTGGGAGGGTTATCTCCCCGTTTCGGTCAACCACCACAGGAAATGTAGCCTCAATCCTTCCCCATAGGGATATGGTAAAGCTGTCTCCCGGCCCGATGATATAGTCAGGCCCTACCGGAGCATCGCCTAAAGGGGTAAAGCTGGGGGCCTTGGAAGGGAAAAAATTATAACCAAACTGCTTAATCTCCCGGGATATGACCTGAGGGATTTCTTCTTCGGCGAACCCCCTTTCTATTACGGACATTAGCTCTTCTTCGGGTTTTGGTGTTGCGGACACCTCCTCTGAAATCTCACTGGTTTCTCCCAAACTTGTATATGCCTGTAAAGCGAAGAAGTACGTTGTATAATTACTCAACCCCCTTACCCTATACATGGTTACACTTCCCACGTCCACCTTCTGAATATAGTTTCTCGATTCGGTTCCGTAATGGATTATGTACCCTGCTATTTCTTTTACTCCGCGGATTGCCTCCAGTGTCTCTTTCTCAAGCCTCTCTTTTTCTTTTTGTTTCACTTCTTCTGTTTTCGGTGCAGATAAAGACTTCTCTCTCAGCATAAAGTCTTTTTCCAGCCTTTCCTCTATTAACTTCCTGAATTCCCTTACCTTCGAAGGTTTTCTTGTTTCCTCTTTCCAAAGGGGGGTCCAAACCAGATCAACGAAGGTGTCGCCAGGCGTTACGGAAAGATTGGTAAGGAAGGGAAATACTCCGGTGGGAACTTGAGCCAGGCCAAGTTCAGATGCTAACGGTGAATTTGGTATGATAATATCTTTTTGGGGTCTTCCTTTGAATGTAGGTGTAGTCTGAACCCGACTATAATCCTGGGCAAAAATGGTATTATTATCTCTCCAAAGCAGGCTTATAAATAGAAAAGAAAATAACATCAAGATAGTTAATTTACTTCTTAGAACAGTCCTGCTTTTTACAGATTTTTCTTCTTTCAACTTGACACCCTTCTTTGTAATCTTCCGATCCTCTCCTCATGGTCTTCCACTTTTATCATAACCTTATCGATTTTCTCCCCCGGCGCGAATCTCGTTTCTCTGAATTCCTCTTCATGATCAAAATCTGATTTCCAGTTCCGTAGAAAAAAAATGATATTCCTCTTCCGCCCCATCTGTTTTGTTATGGTTCTTTACCTTCTCAAACCCATATCTCCCTGCAATATGGATCATATCGTTAATATCATACGACAGATCAATCCCATACTGGTAATGCTTTTCCGGAAAGGGGTCACTCTTTGATCTCTCTTCAAAATCAAAATCCATGCCGACTGTCATACGACCGGTTACACACCCCGTAACCCTTGCGAACAGGTCCTCAGCATCACTTCCCATGTGATGGCCGATAACTGAGTCTTCATACCTGTAACCCGTCTTATAAACACTGTGGTTATACCAGACGTTCGGATGTCCATCAACATGATTATACGCATATTCCACCCTTAGATCAACCCTTCCGTCATGTGTTACTCGAGGAAAGTAGATACCTGCAAGATAACCTTTTTTCGTGGGGAGGCCACCGGCCTCATCCTCTCCTCCCAATTCTCCATAGATCTCGGTGTTCCTCAAAAACTCCAGCCTCAGGCTGAAATCGACCGATGCTATCTGGTTGCTTGTATCTTCTTCAGCGCCGGAGATATTTTCACCTGTTATGACCTTCAGGATATCGCCAAAATCGACATCAGGTCTTCCATCTCCACCCATCATTATGACCCTTGACGCCCCTATCTCCAAAACCGGCAAAGGCTTGAAGTTGACCCTAAAGCCGGTGAGATAGGGTTCGGGAACTTCCCTGTCCTTTTCCAACTCCGTCAGAAACCACGTCGTCTTAAACGGACCAAGGTACCTGAAGACCCAGGGCAGGATGATTGGCCTGGAGTTGGAGACCTTCACCATGTCAAAGGGTTCCGCGTTATTTGTCATCAGCAGAGAACCGTGGTGTCCCGGACCCCACCAAAGAGAATCCCGACCTATTTCCAGTTCC
Source organism: Deltaproteobacteria bacterium (assembly GCA_030621455.1). Classification (GTDB taxonomy): domain Bacteria; phylum Desulfobacterota; class UBA8473; order UBA8473; family UBA8473; genus JAUXHQ01. The sequence goes on along the minus strand of JAUXHQ010000121.1, from coordinate 2,887 downwards.
ACATTCCCAAGATTAACCTTTATGTAACCCCTCAGCAACTCAAGTTCAGTCTCTTCCTCGTCATCGAGGTCTTGATTGTACCTTACTATGGGTCGATAATAGAACGAGATTGTGTTGAAAAGTTTGCCCCTTCCGGAAAACTCCAGAGACGCATTGTGATCATCACCATACCGGATACCGTCATTGTTATAGATGGCGTGGCCTCCGTCAAGCAGATGGTACCTGACCCTCAGTTCATCGACAGGTTTGATGAAGGTATGTACACTCACATCGTCGATGATCCCGAGGATGCTCAGTTCATCCTTGAATTCCCCTTTAAGCCTCTCAAGCAGGTATAGCGATAACCCGCTCAACTGGTCCCCGCATTTCCGCTCTTCCGCCGAAGCCAACGCCTCGCCGGTCAGCCGCGCCAGCTCAACCCTGGTGAGGGGTCGGGTATTCATCACGTCACTCTTTATCAAGCCTGTAGCGGTCAACTTCTCCAGCGCCGGGTAAGTCCAGCTATCCAGATCGACATTCACTGATGTCATGGAAAGGGACCGCGCCGGGAAGATAAAAATAACCAGAAAAATCAGAACGAGCGGCAGGGTCAAAGAGCCATTCTTTGTCATGGGTTATTCCATATGATTTGGCAGTTAGTTCCCGAGTTGCTGCGCCTTCTGTTCAACCGGCATATCTTCGGGGCGATTGGGAGTATAGGTGGGAATGATCTCCTTAAAGGTATTGACAATGGACGGGGTATCCTTAACGTGAGCAAAAGCTTGCAACTTCTCGATCTGTTCTATTAAAACAGCTTGAGAAAAGTCTTCGTTGATCCTGGCCTTGAAAATCTTCTCGTGGGTTGTCGTCTCAACCCCTTCCTCCGCAGTCAAAAGTTCCTCAAACAGCTTTTCCCCGGGTCGAATACCCGTGTAAACGATGGGGACATCCTTCTCAGGTTCAAGACCGGAAAGCCTTATCAACTCGCATGCCACATCGCATATCTTCACCGGTTCACCCATATCCAGCACAAATACGTCTCCGCCTCTTCCCATGGTCCCCGCCTGCAACACCAAAATGACTGCCTCCGGTATAGTCATAAAATAGCGCTTCATCTCAGGATGAGTGATGGTAACCGGCCCTCCTCGCTTAATCTGCTCCTGGAAGAGGGGAATGACGCTTCCCCTGCTCCCCAAAACATTTCCAAACCGCACAGTCACAAACTCAGTGGTTTCCTGTTTGTTGAGATTTGTTATCACCATCTCGGCGACCCTTTTACTGGCGCCCATGACACTGGTCGGGTTCACCACCTTGTCCGTAGAAACGAAGATAAACTTACTCACCTTATTCTTGCAGGAAAGCTCACCCAGTATCCTTGTGCCCAAGACATTTACCCGGACAGCCTCCTCCGGAAAATCCTCCATAATAGGTACATGCTTATACGCTGCAGCATGGAATACCACCTGAGGCGCAAAATCCATGAAGAGAGAGTCTACCTTATTTTCATCCAGGATGTCTCCCAGTATGGGATAAATCAAAAGATCGGGATAAGATCTCGTCAACTCCCCGCTGATGTGAAAGAGACCGGTCTCGTCAAAATCTAAAAGCACAAGTAATTGCGGACCAAACTGGGATACCTGTCTTGCCAGTTCCGAACCGATAGAGCCGCCGGCCCCAGTCACCAGTACCCTTCTTCCTTTCAGGCTCATTTTCACGCGGGCATGCTCGATCTTTACCGGCTCGCGACCCAACAAATCCGCTAGGTCAATCCTCTTGATATCCATGATGCTTATCTTCTTAAATATGATTTCCTTGGTCCCGGGTATGATATGAATCTCATCGATACCCGCTTCGCGGACGTAAGAGACAATATCCCTGATCTCCTTTGAAGGGACCGAAGGCATGGCCACCACCGCCAATTCCACACCCAGTTTTTTTGAAACCCTCCCAATCTGGCGTCTGCCCCCCATTACTTCCACATCATGTATAGACACTTTTTTTTTCGCCGGATCGTCGTCTATAAAAGCCACCGGCAAATAGGGAGAATCTTTCACCCGCTTCATATCCCTGACAATCTGTTCCCCGGCATTTCCCGCCCCGATGATCAAAGTATTTTTCTTTTTTACAGCAGGGTACTTTCTAATCTGGAAATATATCCTTTTGGCAATTCTGAGACCTCCAACCACGAGGAGTGAAAAGGCATAATCCATCAACAATACCGACCTGGGGAAGCCAGAAAATTTTTCATAGTCGGCAAGAGACAAGATCGCAGCCGAGATTATCAAAGAACTCACGGTCTGAACCTTAATTATCTTTGCAAGCTCGTATAGTCCCACATAAGACCACGTGAACCTGTAAATCTGAAAGAAGTTAAATGCGACGATTTTTACACCGACAAAGAGACAAAGATAAAGATGGAACTGTTCCAGATAACGGCTCGGGATTACCCCTTCAAAACGGAGTAAGAAGGAGACATACAAAGAGAAGCTGAGAAGAACGGCATCCAGAACTAAAAAAAATAGGGTCCTTTTCAGACGAGTCACCTCGAAAATTCTTTTCAGGAAAGGACTTAATGGATTGCTCATTTATTGTACCTTGATGGATTTTATAAGGCATAGAACACAGCCTTCACAAGACAGATCCCAATAAAACAGCCGTCGTATCAAAACTCATTTTGCGAAGATTGTCAATACATAAAACGCAGATGTAAAGGAACATTGCAATATGCCCCTACTTACCTAATGTATTCCTGCGGTTAAAATCCTCGTCTTCCTTGACCTTGCAAAAAATATCGACCTGTGCAGTTGGTCAGGTTTACCGCTTGCCGGTTACTTATTTCATTTGCTTGTTATGAACTACAACCTGGCATAAGGTTGTATGTGTAATGGGTAAGTTGGAACAGATTGAC
>JAUXHQ010000150.1 GCA_030621455.1 Deltaproteobacteria bacterium | reverse complement strand
TAGACAAGGATGCCCCGCCTGTTTTCAGTCATTATGAAGCTACGGATCCGGATGAGTTCATGAAATAAAAAGCGATAGTTTGGGCATCCTTTATAAAAGCTATAAAGTAGTTTACACTTTTTCTTAAAGGAATACCGATGAATAAATTGAGGGATTAAGGAATTTAGGGATTGTGGAATTGAAATTTATTAATGAATTCTATATCTTATATAATTCCTAAATTCCTAAATTCGCAATTCCCGAATTTAGGATTATTGTATTAATGTTTTTTAAAGTGATAAAAGTGTAAAGTGATAAATGAAAGATGCTGGAATATATTGAAAGTTTTGGCGATAGAGACTTCAACTATGGCTGGAAGTGTCGCCTTGGTCGATGAGGGAGAGCTCATATCAGAGCATATCTTGAATATAAAGGTGACCCATTCCGAGCGGCTTCTTCCGACCATTGACGATACACTTAAAGATGCGAAGGTTCGCATCAGTGATATAGATGGATTTGCCATCTCCATAGGTCCAGGTTCATTTACAGGGCTCCGAATAGGCGCAAGTACTATCAAAGGACTTGCCTTTGCAACAGGCAAACCCGTTGTGGGTATCCCGACCCTCGATGCCTTGGCTGAAAATGTCCTTTTTACAGACTATCTCGTATGCCCGATATTGGATGCAAGGAAAAAGGAGGTCTATACCGCCTTCTATAAGAGGGACGAAAAGAATACGCTCAGAAAACTCACAACCGATCTTGCGATAGGACCCGGAGATTTACTCAAGAGGATTAACGAAAAGGTCGTTTTTCTTGGCGACGCTATAGATGTATACGGTGCGTTAATAAGAGGGGAACTTCAAGATCTGGCCCTCTTTGCTCCTGTAAATTTGAGGCTTCCCCGTGCATCAAATGTTGCACGACTGGGTTTGGATGAATTAAGGAAGAACCATACGATCGATTTACACACATTTACCCCTTCATACGTACGTCGCTCAGAGGCCGAGGAAAATTTCGGAAAGTAAACTAAACTTTATGAGGGGGAAAACCCTTTCATACCTTTAGGAAATTGACAAGGAGGTTAGAACCATGAGTCAGGTAGACTTTGTCGGCTGTCATATACCTTTGGTTACACCCTTCAAGGATGATTATTCATTGGATGAAGAAGGGCTGAGACGGTTGGTTAACCACTTGATAGAGGAGGCGGGGGTAGATGGGATGGTACCCTGTGGAACAACAGGCGAGTCCCCTACCTTATCCCACAAAGAACATGGCAGGGTAATTGAGATAACCATAAAGGAGGTTGACGGCAGAGTTCCAGTGATTGCAGGGACGGGGTCTAACAGCACCCAAGAGGCTATCGACATGACAAAACACGCCGAGGACATGGGCGCTGATGCAAGCCTCCAGGTCTGCCCTTACTATAATAGACCGACCCAGGGTGGGCTTATGCGCCACTTCGAGGCCATCGCCAAGAATAGCAAGATACCCCTTTTCATATACAATATACCTTCCAGAACCGGTAGAAATGTAGAACCTGAAACCATAATCGAACTTTCAAAGATCGATAACATCATAGGGGTTAAAGATGCAGGTGGAAATTTAATGCAGACCATGAAGATATTAGAGGGTACCAAGGACAATCCTCAAAAGTTTTATGTCCTCTCCGGTGAGGATGCGCTGACGTATCCTATGATGTGTCTCGGGGGAGACGGCGCCATATCTGCGGTGGGGAACGTACTTGGAAAGGAATACACGGAGATGTGCAGACTCACCAAAGCAGGGGAATACGAAAAAGCAAGGGAGATACACTACCGAACCCTCCCCCTGGTCAGGGCCCTCTTCATAGAACCCAATCCTGCACCGGTAAAAGAGGCTTTGAACATGATGGGTCTCCCTGGAGGGAAGCTGAGGTTGCCACTGGTGGGGCTAAAGCCCGCAAATAGGGAAAAATTGAAAATAGCACTGCAGGATGTGGGCAAACTGTAATCTTTTACCTCAGCTCTCAGGAGGATATAGTTGAAGGCCATTGGAATAATCCCTGCCAGATACCACTCTTCAAGGTTTGTCGGGAAGCCCTTGGCGGATATTTGTGGTAAGCCCATGATAGAACATGTCTATAAGAGGGCTTCAATGTCGGATTCCTTGACCTCTGTAACGGTAGCTACCGATGATGAACGCATCCTCAGAAAGGTAGAGGAGTTTGGGGGGAGAGCTATACTCACGGCTTCCTACCATAAATCGGGAACCGACAGGATAGCAGAAGCGCTCTCCCAACTGGACATAGAAGACGCCGATTTAGTGGTTAACATACAGGGCGACCAGCCCCTTCTGGGGCCGGAGACCGTTGATGAGATCATCTGCCCTCTTATGGATGATCCCTCCATAGTGATGGGAACTCTCAGTTGTCGAATAAAGACCGAGGAAGATATAGAAAACCCGAATGTGGTGAAGGTGGTGGTGGATAAGGACGGATTTGCCTTGTATTTTTCCAGGTTCCCCATACCCTATGTAAGGGACCCGGATACGACAGCATGTCACTACAGGCATATAGGGGTCTATGTATACAGGAAAGATTTTTTACTGAGGTTTACACAGATGCCCCAGAGCAGACTGGAGAAGGCCGAGATGTTAGAACAGTTGAGGGTATTGGAGAATGGTTACAGGATAAAGGTGGTTGAGACCGGTTACGACTCTGTTGAAGTGGATACACCTGAAGATTTGAATAAGGTCAAAAGGATCATGGCTCGAGGGGAGTGTGGTGTATTTCCTATATAATCTCCTGCTATCGTTGGCCACGATCCTTGCACTTCCGGTCCTCCTTGTTTTTATACTTATCACAGGCAGATATAAGGAGAGTCTGGGGCAGCGGTTTGGCTTTGTTTCATGGCGGGTCTTGAACGATGCTTCTTTGAGGCCCAGATTATGGATCCACGCCTGCTCTGTGGGCGAGGTCTCGGTAATAAGTCCTATAATTACCGAGATCAAGAAGATATATCCTTCATCGTGCATAATAGTCTCCAATACTACCAAGACCGGTCATGATTTTGCAAAACAGGTGTTGAGGGATGTCTCTTCCTATATGTACTTTCCGCTGGACTTTTGGTGGGTTGTCGGAAGGGCATTGCGGGTTGTGATCCCCGACATCTTTATTGTATCAGAGACGGAAATCTGGCCGAACTTCCTGCGAAAAGCCAGGAAACTAGGGGTTAAGACCATAATGGTTAATGGTCGAATATCTATGGGGTCATTCGGTGGTTATATGAAAGTACGGCCTCTTATGAAACAGGCACTCCAAAACTTGGATGTTATGAGCATGATCGGGAAGGATGACGCCCGCAGGATTGTCTCCATGGGGGCTTCTCAAGAAAGGGTATTTGTCAACGGGAACTCAAAGTACGATGGACTGGCAGATCATGTTCATCCGGACTTTGAAGAAGATATAAGGAAGACATTGAATATCTCCGGGGACGATAAGGTCTTTGTGGCCGGGAGCACCAGGAAAGGCGAAGACGAGATAATAATCGAGGCCTACCTTAAATTCGTCAAGGTTTACCCGGATATGCTGATGGTTATAGCTCCACGTCATATCGAGAGAACCGGAGAGGTGGAGAAGCTCCTTTGCCAAAATAACCTGGGGTTTATCCTAAAGACCGATCTCGATGCCGGTGTTGTACGGAACAGACAGGTGATTCTCCTCAACACAATAGGGGATCTATCCAAGGTTTACAGTGTGGGAACCATTGTCTTTTGCGGAGCAAGCCTTGTCACGTTAGGTGGACATAATGTGTTGGAGGCTGCTGCCTGGGGGAAGGTGGTCTTTTACGGTCCCTCCATGGAGAATTTCCTGGATGCCAAACAACTCCTGGAAACCGTGGGCGCCGGCATAGAGATAAATGGAGCGGATGATCTCGTAGAGGTGGGTCTTGAGCTGCTGGAAGATGTGGAAAGGCTCCACTCTCTGGGTGAGGCGGGGAGGAGGGTCGTCATGGCGAACCGAGGAGCCGCGAAGCGTAGCGCAATGCTTGTGCAGAAATTATTAGAAGGAAAGATATAGAGGGTAGGCGCAAAATGGTTATTAAACAGGCCAAAGAGGTCCTCCGGATAGAGGCCGAAGCCATACAAAATCTAGTGGACCGCATAGACAAGAACTTTGTAAAGGCTGTGGACATTATCTACGCCGGCAAAGGGAGGGTCGTGGTAATCGGTGTTGGCAAATCCGGTATCATAGGGAGGAAGATCGCAGCCACTCTTACCAGTACCGGAACCCCGGCCATATTCCTCCACCCCGTGGAAGGGATGCATGGTGACCTGGGCCTGGTTATGAAGGACGACGTGGTCCTTGCCATATCCAACAGCGGAGAGACCGAGGAAGTCAATTCCCTAATCCCTATAGTAAAAGGGATGGGGGCCAGTCTTATCGCCTTTACTGGTAACACAGGATCCACACTGGCAAGGAATAGTGATGTAGCCGTAGACATAGGGGTCGAAAGAGAGGCATGTCCTATGGGCCTGGTCCCAACCGCAAGTACTACTGCCACCCTTGCCATGGGAGATGCCATGGCCGTGGCGCTTCTCGAAAAACAATCATTTCGAAAGGCGGACTTCCGTCGAATCCACCCCGCGGGGAATCTCGGTGAACGGCTTATGGTCAAAGTAAAGGATGTTATGATGACAGGAGAAGATATCCCCGCCGTGTACGGAGAACAATCGATGAAGGAAGCCGTCGACGAGATGAGTGATAAGAATCTCGGCGTCACCCTGGTACTTGACCGGGAGGATGTGTTAATAGGGATAATCACTGACGGTGATCTCCGTCGGCTGATGGGGTATAAGGGTAATATCCTTGAAAAACCCGTCAATGAGGTCATGTCCCTCAATCCGAAGACTATAGACGGGTCCAAACTGGCGGGGCAGGCCTTGGAGGAGATGGAGAAGCACCGGATTACCTCTCTTGCAATCGTCGACGGGGACAAGAAGATCAAGGGTATAGTTCATCTCCATGATCTCCTGGGAAGAGGAGAGTTTAAATTTCGATTCTAAATTCTGGTTCAAAGGTTCAGGGGAAAGATGGCAAAAAAGAAGGCGGTAAAGTTCAGACGGCGATTTTATGGCAGGATAGGCTCGATTCCGCTTAAGGTACTACTCTTTATCTTGAGGCTACTGCCCTTGAAGTGCCTTTACATAGTTGGAGAAAGAACCGCGCAACTGGCTTTCCGCGTTTTAAAAAGGCGAAGACATATCACTCTGGACAACCTGAGACTCGCTTTGGGAGATGAAAAGAGTGAGGGGGAAATCCTACAAATATATACGTCTATGCTCCGAAACATAGCCAGGGGAGGGGTAGAGTTTCTTTCATATCCAAGGTTACGGAATGGATACTTTAATAAGATGATACGCATTGAAGGAAGAGAACACCTCGATGAGGCATTGAAACTCGGCAAGGGAGTCGTTGCACTCAGTGTCCATATGGGAAACTTTCCTTTTGTTCCTATAGAACTCGCCCGTCAGGG
>JAUXHQ010000204.1 GCA_030621455.1 Deltaproteobacteria bacterium | reverse complement strand
GAGCACATCAACGGTGTGGTCATCGAGGAGGTTGACCTCATCCACATAGAGGATTCCCCGGTTCGCCTGTGCGAGCACACCGGGTTCAAAACGCTTTTCCCCTTTTTTGATAGCATGTTCTATATCGAGGGTACCCACAACCCTGTCTTCCGTGGAGCCTACCGGAAGTTCAACCACCTGTAGCCTTCTCTTTTCGACGGGATGCTCTTCCCCGCTTTCAAGACGATCTATACATTCGTGACACATGCCCGCTCTTTTCTCCGGATTGCAGCCAAACTTGCAATCGGCCACCACCTTTATCTCAGGCAAAAGGGCGGCCAGAGACCGCACAGCAGTAGATTTGGCCGTGCCTTTTTCGCCCCGAATCAAAACACCGCCCAGTTTCGGGTTGATAGCGTTTAAGATCAGAGCATTCTTCATCTTTTCCTGGCCGACTATGGCGGTAAAAGGATAGATTAGGTTATTGTTTTTCATGCCTCCTCCTGATTGTAAGCGCAAAAGTTTATCTGATCTCTGAAGTTCGAAGATGTAAGCTCAAAGCTGAAAGCATTAAAAGAAGAGTCTTTCGGTTTTCTCACTTTCAGCTTTGAGCCTTCAGCTTTCAGCTGAACAGGTCCAACTTTAGACACTTTAGCTCACTTGAGTCACTTCTAACTTCCTCCCCTAACTGATACTCAGAAAGAACAGGAGAAAAACCCCGCGGTTGAGCATCCCCAGGCTGGTTGAAACCATCAGGATTCTCGATCCCAGAGAAAATCCAAAGATAGATACATACCTTGCAAAAGAATACCTCAAGGTGAATATGGGAAGCATCAAAAGACTTCCCAGGAGGCAGGCTGTAATCCCCTGCAAATCGCTCAATATCCCATCCTTTAGCATAACTCCGATAGAGCTGGCTCCCACCACAGGGCTGAACATATACGTACCAACCGGAAGGATACAGGATGGAGGGAGCTTAAAAAACTCTGTCAATGGCCCGACATAATCCACAAGTCCTGTTACTACACCATTATTGACCAACAGAAATATGAGAAAAGTCGTCGACACAAAGATGACGCTCACCTTCAAGAAAATCTTTCTCTGCCGGGTAAGAGATAAGATAAGCATCTCGCCAAACCGCCTCCTGGTTGTCACATTGGTATTGGCAGGATCTGAATCAGGGGAACGTAGCTCGGATTTAGAGGCTTTCAATCTTATCCTTCCGTATATGATGACAAAAAGGACCTTGATTATCCCTGAGGCAACAAAGGACAAAAAATAAATGAGGCCTACCTTTATCCCCAACAAGGGGATCATTATGGGAATTTGATATGTAAACGTCTCCTTTACATAGACCGGGGTTGTGTTGAGGAGGGCGGTGAGCAATGTCTGACTGGCGTCTATTCTCCTCTCCTGATAGAGCTTTGCGATAATGGTATTTCCGACAAGGACAGAGCCGAAAGAAGCCACAAATGTTATACCGGCTTCACGGGGCAGGTTGGCGAGTTCAGCAAGAGGCCTCCCGAGGAACTCCAATCTCCTGAATACGCCTGTCTCCATTAAAAGCTGTGATGCATATAGAGAAACAAACATGATAATCAGCACCCTTGGGACTATGTGCCATGTATCGACCAGACTTCGTATAAGGAGATCACTCATTTAGGCTCTTCCGTAAACGAAAATTTCTTCTGTGACCACTCTTTGACATCTTTTTTTGTTATTACATCGATACTGCCGCCTTGAAAGTCTCCTTCTACGTCGCCCATCTTCTCTTCCATCCATCCCTCTATCTCAAGATAGTGCTCCTCCAACTCTTTCAAGACTTCGGGGTCTGCCTCCCAGACTCCCCGTTTCTCCGCCTCAAGGAGTCTCCTTGCCATTTCTTCCAGGGCCCAGGGGTTGTTTTCTTCAAAGAACCTGCGGTTTTCTTCGTCCCTGACAAAGGTCCTGGTAATATCATCAAATATCCAATCTTTGACCACCTCTGCGGATGCATCCCACCCGTACACCCGTCCGACCCGCTTGGCTATATCACCCGCCCCCTTGTATCCATGGCGTTTCATCCCTTCGATCCATTTTGGATTGAGGAGTTTTGTCCTGACTATCCGCTCCATCTCATCCTTCATATCCCTGGTCTGTGGCCGTTGCGGATCAGCGGTGTCTCCCCAGTAAACCTTCGGCTCATTGCCGGAGACTGTCTTAACCGCTGCATACATACCTCCGTGAAAGTCGTAGAAACAGCAACAGCCAAGGGGATCTGATTCATCTGAAGCTAGTTTATGAAAAGTCGCTTCTACCGTACTCAATCTATCTGCATACTCTTTATGAGAAATCTCTCCCCAGGCCCCGTTTCCGTATGCATAGCCCCCTTTCTCTATGTATTGTTCTCCAAGGTCGTTTATCGTCTCCCAGGCACTGGCCGCAACCATCAAACTCACCCCGCCTCCCCCATAGGCTCCGGGCTGGGCGCTGAAAAGACGGTATGTTGCCTGTCGTTCAATCTTTTCTTTATCGTAATGCTCCTGAGCTTTTGACCTTTCCTTTTCCCTGTATTCATTCACATGCTTCCTTATAAAATTATATTCCTCCCTCTCATTCAAGGAAGCGATCCGGATTATGGTCTCATCAATAAGCTCTATTAGATGGGGAAGGTTATCGCGGAAGATTCCACTGGTACGGATGGTCACATCTATCCTCGGTCTTTTAAGTTCTTTCAGGGAGATCGGTTCCGTGCCTTTGACAATCCCGGATTCCGTCCATACAGGTATTGCGCCCATAAGATAGAATATCTGCGCAATCTGTTCTCCGTCAGCCCGGTACGTGTCGATAGCCCATAAGACCATACCGATGTTTTCCGGATATTTTCCTTCCTGATGGAGGTACTTATGGAGCAGGTTGTCCGCCATCTTCACACCCACATCCCAGGCCGCTCTCGTAGGAACGGTTCTCGTATCCAGACTGTAAAAATTCCTGCCTGTGGGAAGGACATCTATCTTCCCTCTTGTCAAAAGACCGGAGGCACCTGGTTCAATATATTTCTTGTCCATCCCTCTTAACAATTGGGGGATCTCCCGGGCCGTCATTTTGAGTTTTGGGGACAGGCACTCCCTGGCCCAGGTAATCAACTCAACCAACGGTTCGATTCTCTCCGGATCTCTTACCTCTATGACCTCAAGTATATACTCTTTGAGACCATCGATGCCTTTGAGCCCGCGATTTACCAGCTGAAAGGCGAGTTTGGTGCTCATGTCAAGGATCTCTCCGTAACTCGTGTCTTCAATTATCCTCTCTTGGTTTTCGATTACCTCTTCATACGTGTAACCCATCAATTCTAAGATCAGTCTCCTTATGGAGGGCCTGTCTCCATCAAAGCGCATGATGGAGACCAACATATTTGCCATCTGATCATCATCAGGGGTTTGGCTTAAGATATGTAAGCCGTCCCTGATCTGTGTCTCCCGGAATAAATTCAACTTTCCATGGAGGCATTCAATAAACTCATCAGTAGGTAACCCTATTTCTTTATCAATAAGGTTTGTTTTTTCTGCCAGTACCTGAATCTGCTCAAGGATTACCTCTTCCCTATTTTCTTCGTTTAGGCCTTTTGCATGGGAAAACTGCCTCAACAACTCTTCCATCTCCTCCAGTTCATCGTAGAGACCTGATCCTTGCATGATCGGGCCCATATGGTCGACCACAGTGGCATAAGCCCTCCGTTTCGCCAGTATACCCTCAGAGCTGTTCTTTACAGTGTAAATGTATAGATGGGGTCTGTCACCGACGATGATCTCAGGAAAACATTCGTTTGAAAGTCCCACCCCCTTGCCTGGTAAAAACTCTATGTACCCGTGGGTGCCTACCGAGATAATCACATCGGAATTCTCCTGTACCCATTTATAAGTGGCGAGACACTGATGGGTAGGCGGAATTGTCGGATCATGCAAAATTTTACAGACCTGCCCGTCACATCTGGCCCCGTAACAGCCCCTTTTCGGTTCAACCAATACGTTCACATTGCCGAAATCTATACCTGTCACCACTATCTTGCCGTTATAGACCATACCTTCCCCAGGCGGCTCGCCCCACCCGGCAATCATCTTTTCCCTGGTAACGTGGGGGAGCTTATTGAACCATCGATTGTACCTGTCTATCGCTATAAGTTCTATGGCCCCGCCTTTTCTTATGATTTCCTCCACCGTGGTCCAGCGAAATTCACAGATCGCCTTGCGATCCATAATGATATCGATCAATTCCTTGCCGCTTTCCGGGCAGTCTCTTATGGTATACCCTTTCTCTTGCATCTGCCGCATAACCCTTACAACACTCTCCAGTGTATCAAGCCCCGCTCCCCCGGCA
>JAUXHQ010000224.1 GCA_030621455.1 Deltaproteobacteria bacterium | reverse complement strand
CAATGTTCAGGCCAACCTTTAAAACAAGGGGCAACTTAACTTTTAAGTACTTGATATAATTAGCAATTAATGATCAATAAATTTGCCAACACCTCGTCTTTTCCTTTTTTCATGGTTTTAAAATAGGTATTATAGTGTAATGAAATACTAAATTTATGTAATTCGTTGCACATTTGGGATATAGTCTTTCCCTCACCGGAAGTCTCTTACGAAGTAGCCTTATGTCGCTGCCTGCTCGTTACCTGTTGCCGGGAAAGCTAAACTCAGGGTCGCTTAACGGGTAACCACTAACGAGCGCTCGGGGTGGTATGGCCATCAACATCATTTTCCGTGCTGAACTCACGCTATTTTACAACAGTACAAACCCCGACACGACATAAGCCACATAAAAGACCATCAGGGCATACGCATATTTCCATTTCAGTGTTTTTGTGGAAAGTCCGATTAGGAAGAACGCCGCCACTGCAGGCAGAGTCCAAATGTAATAAGGCAGTAGTTGGGGAAACCGACCGGTCGTATAGACTTCCATCGGTTCATGTAACCACACATGGTTCGTGTGATTGTCACTAATTGCTTAGTAACCAGCTTGATGCCCCGATTTTCGGTCCCACCCAGCGTAAAAAATACATCGCAGATACCGCATATCCCGCACTGACCAGGTCATCGAGAAGAATACCCCACCCACCCTCCATTTTCTTGTCAATTTGCTTGGCAGGCGGTACCTTAACAATGTCGAAGATCCTGAAGAGAAGAAAGCCCCAAAGAACAACCTGCCATAGTTGACCATGCCGAAAAAGTATGGGTACGAGCAGATAGCCGGCGACCTCATCGAGAACGAAGTTCTTTGGGTCCTTGCCTTGCCAGTATTCCTCTGCCCATGGTGTCAGTAAATTGTTAGCGATACATACGACTGTGAATACAGCTACCAGGACGGTCAGGTGTGTCTTGGCAGGGAGGAAAAGAATGATAGAAATATGAAACAGTACGCCCAGCAATGTGCCGAAGCTTCCCGGAGCGATGGGTGACAGACCAAGCCCCGCTGCTGATGCGACAACAACACGCAGACAATCCTTTCCCCGTGTTTGATATCCTCTATCCATATGGATGCAGATACTCTCATTTCATTTGAAAAAGATAGACGGTAACGGATCACCACCCTTTGATTGAGCGCAAGAGGCCGGCAAAGGTTGTGCATTGTGACTGAGGTAGGGTATAGAGTACTCCGTCAAGAAAAGAAGGGGTGTTCCAGTACCTCAAATGGATCGTAACCGTATCCAAAGGCCATCCGCACAGTTCCGAGTACCTCTCCGGTCGTAGCGTAGGCCTTGACAGCCTCGATTATGTGGGGAAGGAGGTTTTCTCCCTGCTTCTTTTCAGCTAACTCTTTCAATCGCTTCAAGGTCTCTTCAACCAAATGGTTGTCCCTCGTTTCCTTCAGCTCTTTCAGGGCAGCCTCCCGCCTTTCCGACACCTTTGAGGGGATTTTATGGTAGTCTCCCTGCACGTCTTCTTCCGGAGGGATTACGAATTCATTGACTCCAACCACTATCCTTTCCTTGCTCTCCACCTCTTGCTGATACTGGTATGCAGCCTTCTCCATCTCTTGATCTATCCACCCGCTCTCAATAGCAGTGATCATACCTCCCATCTCGTTGATTTTCTTGAGTATTTTCGTAGCTTCTTCTTCCACTTTGTTGGTCAGGGATTCCACATAGTAAGACCCGGCCAACGGATCCGCTACAGTGGCAACCCCGGTTTCACAAGACAGAATTTGTTGTGTCCTCAATGCCAGCCTGTGAGACTCTTCTGTCGGTATTGCTATGGGTTCATCGTAAGAACAGCAGTGTAGGGATTGCACCCCTCCCAGAACGGCTGCCAGGGCTTCGTATGCAACCCTTATCACGTTGTTCAGAGGTTGCTGGGGTACCAGAGAACAACCTGCAGTGTGAACACCGAACTTAAAGGTGAGGGACTTCAGCTTTTTCGCATTAAACCTTTCTTTCATGATACTTGCCCACATCCTTCTTGCTGCGCGAAGTTTTGCAATCTCCTCAAAAAAATCGATATGAGCGCTGCAGTAAAAGGCAATCCTCGGCGCAAATTCATCGATATCCAGGCCTCTTTTGAGGACGTTCTCTATATAGGCTATTGCCATGGCAAATCCAAAGGCAATCTCCTGGGCTGCGTTTATGCCGGTCTCTCTGAGATCGTAGAGGTTCACGTTCGTAGTATACCAAAGGGGCATGTTCTTGCTACAAAACTCTATTATATCGGCTGATGTCTGTAAACACAGGTCTATGTGCATTGTGCTGGGCGAATACCCGCAATACCTGCCTTTTAAAGGCTCATTCTGTATCGTACCTCTTAGCTTGTCCAGGTCTACACCCCTCTTCTGTGCAACGGCAACATATTGGGCTACAACTATGGGGGAGACCGTAGTCGATACATTGAAGGACATACTAACCTTTTCGAGGGGTATCCCCTCAACTGTCTCCTCCATATCTCTCAGAGACGAGAAGGGCGCGCCCACTGCCCCTGCTTCTTCCTTCGCCATCGGATGATCGGAATCCACACCCATGGCAGTAGGGAGGTCATTAATGATATTAATACCGCTCTGTCCCTGATCTACCAGGTACTTCACCCGTTCGTTAGTGTCCTTTGGGATTCCAAACCCGGCGACTTCTCTCTTCGTCCACACCCTGCCCCTGAACATTGTTTCGTAAATACCCCTGGTAAAGGGAAATTTCCCGGGATTGCCTATTTCCCTGCCATAATCGATCTCTTTTGTGTCTTCGGGCGTGTATACCTCTTTTACCGGGAAACCCGACCAGGTTTTCAACCTGGACGCCCCTTCTGAATATGCCTTGGCCAGTTTTTCGAATTTATCCTCCACGGTTACTCCCCTTTCTTGCTGATCCTCTCGACATACTCTCCTGTCCGGGTATCGATTCGTATTACGTTTCCCTCTTCAATGAACAAGGGGACCTGAATAACAGCACCGGTTTCCAGGGTAGCCGGTTTGCTCCCACCGGAGGCTGTATCGCCCTTTAACCCCGGGTTTGCCTCAGAAACGCTGAGTTGCACAAAAATCGGCAGTTCAACACCCATGGGTTGATCATTATGGAAAAAGATATCGACGATAACCCCTTCCTGAAGAAACTCCTTGTTAGTTCCCAACTGATCTGCTGTGATGAAGATCTGATCGTATGTCTCCTGGTCCATAAAATAGAAGTCATCTTCGGAACAGTATAGGTACTGCATCTTCCTTTCTTGAATGTCCGGTATATCGACCTTCTCACCTGATCTGAACGTCCTGTCGATGACATTCCCGGTAACAAGGTTTTTCAGCTTTGTCCTTACAAATGCACCACCTTTACCAGGTTTTACATGTAGAAAATCTACTATCACATGAGGTTTCCCGTCGAGTTCCACCTTCAAGCCTTTTCGAAAATCTGATGTTGAATACATAGTACCTCGCTATCCACTAATTCCTAAGGAACGGAAATGGCAAATCCTCGCGATATCCTCGGTGAGGTTTACGTATAACGTACACTTCACCCGCCGGGAAAGCCAACTGGGCCTGCGCAAAAGAAATTTCGACATTGCCCTGGGCAGATGCGATAAAATGCTGTGGCTTTTCCGGTCGGTGCGTAAACGATGTTTGGCTGCCTGTAATGAAGGAAACTTATAATTTCAGATCATTAAGTATTTTGTTAATAAAGTTCATGTCAAACGCATCAGGATCAAATTCCCCACCAACCCATTCGAGCATAGATTCATGTTCTTCATGTTTTGGATCTTGAATTGCATCCAAAAAATCGGAGTATCCCCAAATACCCCCGCAGTCCTCTGGA
>JAUXHQ010000199.1 GCA_030621455.1 Deltaproteobacteria bacterium | reverse complement strand
TCTCGAAGTTCTTCAACGCGAAGTCGATGACGTTATCAATAAAACAAAGGCTGTTGTTGAAAAGGCCTCATCTCCCGTGGAGAAGTTCAGGGCCTTTGTGATTAGTGACACTGCACTGGCGGCAAGGGCGATCGGCTTTGCACTCAGAGGGTTTGAACTCACCTGGCTGGTGGAAGAGAGTACGGAGCGAATCGAGCACTATCTTGAGGGACTTATGGATGGCCTTTTTAACGGGATTTTACTTCATAAGTTTACTGTAAACTCCAAGGTTATATGATGTTGGGGAGGTACCCTTTAGGGTAAGCTCTCAGAACCCAAGTGGTGTAAGAGCAGCAGGGTGCTTTTGCAAAAAGATGCCCCGCTGTGCTGTTCATACCCCGGCTTTTGAAGAGTTGCCCGAAGTGCTGTTAGAACAAGAAATAGTTTGACAAGCAGGATCTTCTGTGGCAAAATTTGTTGCTGTAGATTGGTGTAATTTATCCAAAAAGTGGCTAGGATAAAAGGCAAGTATTGCGCCATCAGATTGCAGAAAAAAAGGTGCATATTACTTTTTGGGTATCTTGGATGTTCACTTTAACATCTAATATGAAAGGAGGACCATTATCATGGCAGAGGCAATTCCAAAACCAGGCGCCATTTCATTTGAGGATAGATCAAAAAAAGCCAAGCCCTATGAGTGGGGATTTGGTTGCACACCCAGGGTTGCTGAGCTAAGGGATAAGTGTTACTCAAAGGCGGTGGTAATAAAGGACTGGAGTGAGGTCATTAGCGGGTTGGGGGTGGTCAGTTTTCGGAAAGATGTGAAGCTTGATGTCGATAGGGCAAGGATCGTTACCCAAGCCTTTAAAGACACGGAAGGACAGCCGATTGTATTACGAAAGGCAGAAGCTGTGGCCCGGTTGTGCGAAGAGATGCCCATCTTCATCAAACCAGGAGAGCTTATTGTCGGTGACCCGAACAGTGCCCCCGAGGAGGTGAGGTGGTATCCGGAGATTTCTGTATCCTACATACCTGAGGCACTGGAAACCGGTTTTAAGCATATGGTTGCGCAGGAAGACAAAAAAGTGATGCTTGATGAGATCTATGAATATTGGAAGGACAAATCCCAGGAATATCTGGTAGAGTCCGTTCTACCGGAAGAACTGTCACCCTATGTATACCGATCACCAACCAATCCGTGTTTTTATGCAAATCTATGGAATACCGGACGCACGTTGATGGACTATGATTACGAGAAGCTCTTCAACGACGGGGTAAAGGCAAGGATTGAGAAGGCGGAGGCAAAGCTTGAGGAGCTGGAGGGTAAACTTTTCGAAATATCTCCTGCTGATTATATCCATAAGAAGAATTCATGGAATGCCATGGTCAAGTCAGGAAAGGCATTGATCAGGTTTGCGGAAAGGCACGCTGAACTGGCAAGGGATCAGGCTCAAAAGGAACAGGACCCGGCCCGGAAAAAGGAATTAGAGGAAATTGCAGCAGTCTGCGACCGGGTACCGGCGAACCCGCCCCGCACTTTCCATGAAGCGCTTCAGTTTTTCTGGTTCAATGAAGTGGTTTGCAGATTTCTTGCCATACCGGGTAATGGTTCAGGGTGCAGGCTTGACCAGGTATGGTGGCCTTACTATGAAAAAGACATGAAAGAGGGACGGATGACCAGGGCTAAGGCATTGGAGATGATAGAATGCTGGATGCTCAAGGTTGAGGAGGTTGGCGCCTATGCCGAACATCCTCAAACCTTTACCTTAACGTCCGGAGGAGAGATATTTTACACCGCCAACATCGGCGGTTCCAAAGAAAACGGAGAGGATGCATCGAATGATTTGACCTGCCTGGTTTTGGAAGCGCTGGCCGATGTTCGGGTTAACCAACCCCCTATCATGTTTCGTTATCACCGCCATGTTAGCCCTGATGTGGTGGAAAGGGTTATTGAACTGGCCCGTTGTGGGACAGGCCACCCGGCTCTCTTCAACGAAGAACTGCTGGAGAGATGGGCTCTGATGCGTGGTTATTCCCTCGAAGATGCAAAGAGAACCCAGGCAGCCGGGTGTGTGGCCATGACCTGTACGGGCAAACCGCTCGATTCGGGTTTCTTCCCAGCAATAAGTATTATGGCAGCGCCCAAGATGATGGAGTATGCCCTTTACCAGGGAAAAGATGCCTTTACCGAATAGTAATTCACCAGGCCTGATTATCCGCGGCCAATGACATTGAAAGGAGGAATAGATCTCATGGAAAGACCGGTAACCAAGGACCCCAGAGAAATGAAGTCAGCCGACGAATTGCTCGATGCCACGTGTGAGCAAACGGACTTCTATATAAAGATTGCCGCCCTTTCTCACAATATAGGGCATCAGACAGTCATGGATTACAACGCAGACCCTCTCAATTCGCTCATGCTCGACGACACGTTGGAGAACGGCAATGACATTTACAAATATAACAAGGAGTTTGACAGCTACCTCAATGTTATATCACTGGGTCACGTGAATATTGCTGATTCGCTGGCAGCCATCCAGAAACTGGTTTTCGATGAAAAGAAGTATACTATGGACGAACTCCTCCGTGCCTTAAAATCCAACTGGGACGGTTACGAGGAGATGCGACAGGATTTTGTCAATGCGCCTAAGCACGGTAACGACGATGACTATGCTGATGAGTGGGCGGTGAAAGTCAAGAAGAAATTCTGGGAAACCGCTCAAAAGACCAAAGACGCATGGGGCAACCCGTGTACATTCGACGGAAGTTCGGTGATTGCTTATCAGGCAATGGCTTTTGGTATTGGCGCTACACCGGACGGAAGGATGATGAGCGACTATATCGCGGACGGCAGTTGTTCCCCTTCAGCGGGGGCCGACAAGAAGGGCCCTACTGCGGTCCTCAATTCGGTCGGCAAGGTACCCTTTCTCTATACTGGCCTATTTAACCAGCGCTTTATGCCTTCGTTCCTCGAAGGAGAGAACAAAAAACTATTTTCCGAATATCTGCGAGAATGGTTTGAGAAGATGACCATTCCTCATATTCAGTTCAACGTGGTCAGCAGTGAGACCCTGAGAGAGGCCCAGAAAGATCCGGAAAGTCACCCTGATCTCCAGGTTAGGATAGCGGGCTACAGCGCTCATTTCGTTGATCTGCCGAAGGAAACCCAGGACAGCATCATTTGCAGGACCGAGCATAGTTTCTAAACGCTACCGCTGGGCCGTTACCAGAAAGGAGCCCCTTTGCAGAGAAACGGAATCAAGATGAAAGAAGGTGAAAAGGACCTTCTCTCGTTGAACGACGATCGGGGGGTCGTCTTTAACATCCAACGGTTTTCTATCCATGACGGGCCCGGAATACGAAGCACGGTCTTCCTGAAGGGTTGCGCCCTTAACTGCCCGTGGTGCCAGAACCCTGAGTCAATCAGACTCTTACCGGAGATTATTACGAGGGATATCAAATGCATCAAGTCCGGTAAGTGTGCGGATATATGCCCGCAAGGAGCGATCTCCCTGGCGGAGGGTTTGAGGGTTATTGACTGGGAGAAGTGCGATTACTGTTTGAAATGCGCCGAAGTTTGTCCTTCCAAATCAATAGAGGTTGCCGGAGAACATAAAAGCGTGGATGAAGTAATCGAAGAAGTGGAGAAGGATTCAAGTTACTACCGCAGGACCGGGGGAGGCATGACCATCTCTGGAGGCGATCCCCTGGTCCAGTGGCGCTTTACCCTGGCCTTGTTGCAAAAAGCCAGGCAAAAAGGCATACACACTGCACTCGATACCACGGGTTATGCAAGGTGGGAGGTCTTGGATGATATACTGAACTATACGAATCTGGTTCTCTATGATATCAAACATATGGATTCAGCTAAGCACAAAGAAGCCACCGGCGTGCCCAATGAGCCTATCCTGGATAACCTGTTGAAGACCGTGAAAAAACCCGAGGTAAAGGTGTGGATTCGGTACCCCATAATCCCGGGTTTCAATGATCAGGAAGAAGAACTGGAAAAACTATGCGAGTTTGTGATAACACTGGGACCCACAGTGGAGAAGATCTCTTTATTGCCCTTCCATAAATTCGGAGAGTTAAAATACACTGCCACCGGAAAGGTATACGCTTATCGGGACTGTACTCCTCTCAGCGATGAACGGGTTGAGGAGCTTAAAGGCCTGATTTCGTCCCATGGCCTCCACACGGAGATAGGGAAGTAAGGGTTTCTCTCTCCTGACACCGAAAAACTATGTGGGGGGCAACTTTCAGATCCAGTATATATATAATAGGCGGATCGTGTGATTGTTGACAAGTCATACTATAACTGGATTTACGTAATCCCTTCTGACTGGTATTTCCCCATAGCCTATAAAGGTGAGACCTTGGACCGGGAGGAATACCTGGAACACTGGGGGAAGTGGATTATCTCGGATGATAGGGAAAATCTCGATAAGCTGGCTGCCGAACTCGATCCTTATGTGGAGAACAGGACTATTCAAAGCATTAAGTATGATCGTGCTCCCCAGGAGATATTTGACC